>JAHRVZ010000189.1 GCA_019090405.1 Paracoccaceae bacterium | reverse complement strand
TTCCTTGACGATGATCTTTTCAACGATCTTTTCAGCCAGAACAGTGGCCTTTTCACCGGGTGTGCCGCTTTCAAACACTTCGGCGGCGTCATCATCATCTTCAACCAAGGCCGAGGCCAGAGGTTGTGACAGTTTGGACCCATCGCGGTACAGCGCGTTGGCCTTTACCCCCAGCGACCAGCTGAGTTCATAGGCCTTTTGGCAATCCTCGATCGTGGCATCGTTGGGCATGTTGATCGTCTTGCTGATCGCGCCTGAAATGAACGATTGCGCCGCTGCCATCATGGTGATGTGGCTGTTGACCGACAGGAACCGTTTTCCGGTTTTGCCGCATGGATTGGCACAATCAAAGATCGCGTAATGTTCCTCCTTTAGGAACGGCGCACCTTCAAGCGTCATAGTCCCGCAGACATGGTTGTTAGCGGCGTTGACGTCGGACTTGGAAAAGCCCAGCGTTTTCAGAAGATCAAAAGTTGGATCGTTCAGCTTGTCCGCCGGAATGCCCAGCACATTGGTGCAGAATTCTTCGCCCAGCGTCCATTGGTTGAACACAAACCGAATATCAAACGCAGATTCCAGCGCAGCGTCCACCTTGGCCAGTTCATTGGCGCCAAAGCCATGGCCCGCCAGTGTTGTGTGGTTGATCCCCGGTGCATTTCCAATGGTGCCGTGACCAACTGCGTGGGATACGATTTCTTCGATCTGGGCGCTGCCATAACCAAGCCGTTCAAGCGCGGCCGGGACCGACTGGTTGATAATCTTGAAATACCCACCACCAGCAAGTTTCTTGAACTTGACCAAAGCAAAGTCCGGTTCAATCCCGGTCGTGTCACAATCCATCACCAGCCCGATTGTGCCGGTTGGTGCGATTACCGATGTCTGCGCGTTGCGATAGCCGTGTTTTTCACCCAACCGAAGGGCTTCGTCCCAGGCGGATTTGGCCAGATCAATCAACCGCGCATCCGGGCAATTGGCGTGATCCAAAGCAACCGGTTTAACCGCCAACCCTTCGTAGCCTTCGGTTTCACCAAAGGCAGCATTGCGATGGTTGCGGATTACCCTAAGCATATTGTCGGCGTTGCGTTCATAGCCCGCAAATGCGCCCAGTTCGCCTGCGATTTCGGCACTGGTTGCATAGGCAACGCCTGTCATGATGGCAGTCAGCGCCCCGCACAACGACCGACCTTCGTCGCTGTCATAGCTATAGCCCATATTCATCAGCAAACCGCCGATATTGGCATAGCCAAGACCCAACGTGCGGAAATCATAGGACAATTGTGCGATTTCTTTGGACGGGAATTGCGCCATCATCACCGAAATCTCAAGCGTCAGCGTCCAAAGCCGAGCCGCGTGCATATAGTCGTCGGCCTGAAACACATCGTCCTTATAGAAGGACAACAGGTTCATCGACGCCAGATTGCAGGCGGTATCATCCAGAAACATATATTCTGAACAAGGGTTCGAGCCACGAATTTCACCATCAGCCGGACAGGTGTGCCATTCGTTGACCGTGTCGTGATACTGAATGCCCGGATCAGCACAGGCCCAGGCAGCATGCCCAACCTGTTCCCACAGATCGCGGGCTTTGATGGTCGATGAAACCTTGCCATCGGTGCGGTTGATCAACTGCCAGTCGGCGTCTTTTTCGACAGCCTTCAGAAAGGCATTGGTGACGCGGATTGAATTGTTCGAATTTTGGCCCGAGACCGAATTATAAGCCTCGGAATCCCAGTCTGTGTCATAGGTCGGAAATTCAATGCTGGTGTGGCCCTGCCGGGCATAATCCAGCACGCGTTTGATATAAGTCTCAGGAATAGACACCTTTTTCGCGGCGCGCACGGCGTCTTTAAGTGCTGTGTTCACTTTGGGATCAAACGCATCATCCTCAGCGCCGTCCCAGGCTTTGATAGCTGCAAACAGGCCATTCAGCATCTGTTCGTGCATTTTTGATCCGGCAACGATGCTGGCAACCTTTTGTTCTTCCAGCACCTTCCAGTTGATAAAGTCCTGAATATCAGGGTGATCCGCGTCAACGATGACCATCTTGGCGGCGCGTCGTGTGGTGCCGCCGGATTTGATGGCCCCCGCTGCCCGGTCGCCAATTTTAAGAAACCCCATCAGGCCGGATGATTTACCACCGCCCGACAGCGCCTCGCCTGACCCGCGCAGGTGGCTGAAATTGGTGCCAGTTCCCGATCCGTATTTGAACAGGCGCGCCTCGCGGACCCAGAGGTCCATAATGCCGCCTTCGTTCACCAAATCGTCCTGCACACCCTGAATGAAACAGGCATGCGGCTGTGGGCGTTCATAGGATGACGTTGATTTGGTTAACTCGCCGGTCTTGTCATCAACATAATGGTGCCCCTGCGCCGGGCCATCAATTCCATAGGCCCAGTGAAGGCCGGTGTTAAACCACTGCGGGCTGTTGGGGGCTGCGCGCTGGGTTGCAAGCATGTAACGCATTTCGTCGAAATAGGCGCGGGCATCTGCTTTGGTCGAAAAATAGCCGCCCTTCCAGCCCCAATAGGTCCAGGCACCTGCAAGACGATCAAACACCTGTTTCGTCGAGGTTTCGCCACCTGTTGCAACATCATCGCCATCCGGAACCGACCGCCAAAGGAAATCGGGAACACCCTTTTCCTTAACTTTTTTCAGACGCGCCGGAACCCCGGCTTTGCGAAAGTATTTTTGGGCAATGACGTCGCTGGCAACCTGACTCCAGCTTGTCGGAACTTCGATGTCATCCTGATGAAAAACGATCGTGCCGTCAGGATTGCGAATCTCGGATGTTGCATTGATGAAATCCAAGTTAGCGTAGGCGTCTTGTTTTGCTTTAGTGAATTTTCTTTCAATTTTCATGCTCGCTGCCTCTATATTTCAGCATTTCCGTTTGGCCAAAAATTCGACCACGCGCCGTTCTCACGACGCCCCGATTGCCAGAATGAAATCGGCAAACCACTCCCATGCCGCCTAAATAAGCAACATGATTGAGGCATGCGCGCCTCATTAGTCCCGAGTGTTAGTTACCGTCCCAGTTCTTGTCGCGCCCTCTGGTTTGAATACCAGATTTAGTGGCTAAACGACCGGCTCCTACTACTTGACGTATCCGAACCCATTACGTCAACGCAAATTTAACAATTTTTTGCAATCTTTTTTGTTGACCTTTTGCCGACGGAGGTTCGCGATCGTGGCGCAGCGATTCCCTCACAATTCGTTAACGGCGCGATTGCTGCGGCAGGCATTTTTTTCCGGTTTGATATTTCTTCGGAGACAAAGGGGTTTGCCTTGATCTCTTAAGATGGCACCGCCCAGTATGCTGCGGTGCAGCGTTTAATCTCATACAAATTTGAGGGCAATTTTCTGGCTCTGACGATGTGTTGCATAATTGGTCAAAGTTTTTTGTTGGCAAATGTATCGGTAGCCACAGATTTTCAGCATCTGCTCTACAGCTTATGTTTTTCAGGCACTATTTCCAGAAAGAAAGAACGGCGCAAAACAGGCTGGGCTGCATCAATATCTGCTGTCTTAGATTGGGTCGACCTAACACCGAAGTAATTTGGCAAACACACTCAAATCAGAAACAAAACAGAAAACAGCCAAATCCAGAGGTTATGTAACCTCTGTAAATGTCTGATTTGTTTAGAAATCTGGTCGGGACGGTAAGATTCGAACTTACGACCCCCTGTACCCAAAACAGGTGCGCTACCAAGCTGCGCCACGCCCCGAACCGAGC
>JAHRVZ010000188.1 GCA_019090405.1 Paracoccaceae bacterium | reverse complement strand
GTCTGGACTTTGACGTTCGATCTGACTGCCTTCCAGACCCGTGCCGTTGCAAGGATGCACAACTTGAAACTCGCCTACCTTATTGGTCTCATAGGATTGCTATACACAAATTTCACAGCGACTGTTTTGCCTGTCCTAAGCAATGAGCAGGGCTTCTGACATGATCAATTCGCCCGCTTTCGTTTCTGATTCAACTAAAAAGCCACCACTCAAAGTCGTCATATATATCGGTCATCACAAGGTCGGATCGACAGCATTGCAGACCTATCTGGCACAAAATACCCTGCGGTTGGCGCGCCATGGTATCCTTTATCCATGTGTCGAAAGCCAGGGTTTTGCCAGTTTTATGGCCCGCGCAATGCGGGGCCGCGACGTGTCGACTCCTGAACCCGTCAATGCGCGCGAACCACATAGCGCGCTGGCCTATCGGTTGATTTCCGACGTATCAAATCGACCGATCCCACAGCAGTTCGTTACGTTGCCAACGTCCGGCCAAATGGGGCTGTCCATCCGACGCCAGATCAACCGGTTAAAGCCAAATACTGTGTTGATATGCTCAGAAGCATTGGCCAACTTCGGCGAGGTCGAGCCGAAACTGGTCAAACGGCTGTGCCAGATATTCCCACGGGCCAAATTCCAGATTTATTGCGCCCTGCGTCGCCCCGATGAATATTTGACCTCATGGCATGGTCAGCGGCTCAAGGCAGGGGAAAAATTGCCGCCTCTCAGCGCTGATCAGGTAAGCAAGTATCGCAAAACCATCCACTTTGATTACCGCAAAATGCTTGAGGCCTGGCTGGAATATTGCCCCAAGGCTACTTTCACCATTCGCAATTATGCCGAAATCCGGGACGCGGGCGGTTCCTGCGATGATTTTGTTGCCCAGTCCGGGGTCAATTTCCCCAAAGGCATGATCCCGGCGGGGCGTGTCAACAAAAGCCTGCCATTGGCTACGGTCGAAATTGCCCGATTGGCCAATCATGCCCTGACCAAGCCCCAAGCCTCAAAGCTGCACCACTATCTGGTCACCGAAACTGCCGGGCTTGACCTCATTCGTAATAGTGAGATTGAAATGATCGGTGCAAAACAGCGCGCCGAATTGTTACGTGATTTTGCACCTATGCAGGATTATCTTAGTCGGATCACCGGCCAAGATGCGTTTTTCCCGGATCTAAACGATATCGCCCGGACACGGCCAATTTCTGAAGCCAAGGCCATGCGCCACACGCTGGAACGACTTGCTGCGACTGCCCCGCCCCAAGACCGCAATGCCCGGGCCTTTCTTGCGGGTCTGCGCCAACAACACGAGTTTTCGTAATGGCACATGTTTTTCCCGCTCAATCAGGAAAACCCACGATGGGACTCAACACGATTCCGACGCCCCAATACACCACATTGCAAAGCCTAGTCTGGCCTGAACAGGGTCTCTGCACCGAACGTGACCTTTATGTTCACCTGCTTGGCCCCGCGGGCCTGTCCGAAAGAGAAAGTACCCTATTTTTCGCAGCCGGTGGCGAGGCCCGGTTCAACACCTATTTCAACCTGTTCAATTTTGGGAAATGGCAAAAACACTGCGGCCTGAATGATATCTGGCTGGCATTGTCCGGCAAGGGCCAGTTCGAAATCACAACCTTTGCCGCCTTTGCAGACCGCTCATGGGAACGTGTTCTAAATGAGGTGGTTGATCTAACTGACGACCAGACGCCGCTGCGGTTTGATCTAAGTCAGATCACAGGTGCCGACCGCCCCTGCCTGCTGTATTTTGAACTTAAGGCGCTGTCTCAGGGGGTGATTTCCAGTGCGGACTGGCAAACCACCCAAAGCCCGCGACGTACTCCTGAACTGGCATTGTCTGTTACGACTTTTCGGCGTGAAACCTCGGTGCGCAATTCGGTCGCCCGCTTTGAGAGCTTTATCAAAACCTCGCCGCTGCGCGATCATATTCAGATGATCGTGGTTGATAACGGTCAGTCTGCCAACCTTACGCGATCTTCACATGTTACCCCGATCAACAATGCAAATCTGGGCGGGTCTGGCGGGTTTGCGCGGGGACTGATTGAAGCCCGCAACAGCGGTGCCAGTCACTGTTTGTTCATGGATGATGACGCGTCGGTGCATATGGCCAGCTTTGAACGCACATGGATGTTTCTGGCCTATGCCGTGGATTCAAAAACCGCGATTTCCGGTGCCATGACGGTGTCTGAACATCGCTGGAAGGTTTGGGAAAACGGCGCTGTTTTTGACGGAAAGTGCCAAGGCCTGTGGCGCGATACTGACCTGCGCGATCCAATTCAGGTGGTCAATATGGAGCTATCCACAATCTCGGATCCGCCGAACCATTTCTACGGAGGTTGGTGGTTCTTTGCCTTTGCAGTTGACGCGGTCGAACATATGCCGTTCCCGTTTTTTGTGCGCGGCGATGATGTCAGCTTTTCGCTGGCCCATGATTTCAATATCGTCACCCTGCCGGGCGTAATCTCATTTCAGGACGAGGATTTTGCCAATAAGGAAAACCCGCAAACGCTCTATCTGGATGTGCGCAGCCATATGGCGCATTTCCTTAGTCTGCCACAGATGAAGGCCGACAAATGGCAGACATTACGGGTGCCGGTTTGGTTTACCCTACGATCAATACTGCGCAGCCACTATGGCTCGGCCCAAGCGATGAATCTGGCCTTTGAAGACGTAATGCGCGGCCCGGAATTCTTTGCTGACAATGCTGATATGTCTGAACGTCGGGCGCTGATCAAAACCTATACGGGTGATGGCCACTGGCGACCTTGGGATGCCAGTCGTCACCCGCCTGATCGCGGGCTGTTTAATCCACATCACCGGATGACACGATTGTTTATGAAGCTAACGCTTAATGGGAATCTGCTGCCGTTTTTTCGGTTGTTTGGCAATCGGATCACGCTGCCGTTGCCGGACCGGGGCAGCACCCGCCTCACCTGGGGCGCGGCGCGGCTTACTTATCTGGATGCGACCCGCACCAAGGCCTATAGCGTCACGCATTCCAAACGCCACAGCTGGACCGAAATTTGGCGACTGGCGCGTAACAGTGTGCGGTTCCTGATCCAGTATAAACAACTGAAAAAGGATTGGCAGGACAACTATGACCAATTGGCCTCAGACGCGTTCTGGCACAATAAGCTAAGCATTCAGGACATCCCCATCGCCGCCGAGTAGGTTTCAATTTTAGATAAACACCACATCCTCGGATGAAATCTCGGAAGGGGAAATACCCTCTAGAAACACCTGACCGCTTCCATACTCGATCATCGTGCCACCCGCGGTCGCATAAACATCCAGCGATGAAATCGTACCGTCCATGTCGAACCACAACTGATCCTCGCCTTGGGTGAAATCGGTAATCTGGTCCTCGGCGCCATTCTCGTAAAATACAAACACATCCGCGCCCCGGCCTCCGGTCAAGGTATCGTTGCCGTCACCGGCATGGATGGTGTCCTGTCCATTGCCTCCGAAGACCTGATCGTTGCCTAGGTCGCCACTTTGGGAATTGTCAAAAAAGACGTCATTGCCGCCCCCAAGATAGACAACATCACGGCCATCTCCGCCATGTACCGTGTCGTGGCCCTGATCGCCATAAATGGTGTCAAACCCCGTGCCGCCATAAATCAGGTCATCGCCAAAGCGCCCATAAATAAGATCATCATCTTCAAGGCCGTGAAATTCGTCATTGCCATTGCCACCCTCAATGGTGTCGTTGCCCGTGCCGGCATAAACCGTATCGCGCCCCAGCTCACCACCCTGAGTGGTGTCGTAAAATACATCGGCCCCCGATCCAAGATACACAAGATCACGACCATCGCCCGCATAAACAGTGTCCGATCCTTCGGCACCGTAAATGGTGTCAAACCCAACACCGCCATAAATCAGATCATTGCCAAGGCGGCCATTGATAAAGTCGTCGCCGTCCTGACCATGAAATTCATCATCGCCATTTCCGCCCTCGATGCGGTCATTGCCCTGGCCACCATAGACGGTGTCGCGTCCTGATGTGCCGCCCTGTGCCGTGTCGTGAAATACGTCTGCCCCATCGCCCAAATAGACCAAATCCCGGC
>JAHRVZ010000187.1 GCA_019090405.1 Paracoccaceae bacterium | reverse complement strand
GGTGGTCAAGGTGGCGGTCAAGGTGGTGGCGGCAACGCGCCTGCGTCCCGCGATATGGATGACGAAATCCCGTTCTAAGGTTTTCGCCCCGCGTTGAACAAACGCGGGGTGTTTCTTTTGGCGCGCCATCCGTTTTCTTACAAAGAAAACGGGTCGGAAAATTTGAAATTTTCCGTTTGCAACGTATGGATGTTATCCTTTGTTCTGACGATCCTGCAAAGCATCAACCAGAACGTCCCGAACCACGTCTCGCGGCACGTCAGATGTCACAAACGCATCACCAATGCTGCGGGCCAGAATGAAATGTAGCGTCCCGGCCACGACCTTTTTGTCTTGTGCCATCAGCTCCAATAGCCCGTCAGCATCCGGCAATTCTCCTTCGATATCAGCCAGATCTGTCTTCATCCCCATATCGCGCAGATGCGCACGCACGCGACTGGGGTCTTCTTGCGCACACAGCCCCATGCGCGCCGACACCTCAAACGCCAGCGCACAGCCAATGGCCACGCCTTCGCCATGCAAAAGCCGATCACCATAGCCCGTCGCCGCCTCAAGAGCATGACCAAACGTGTGTCCCAGATTAAGCAACGCCCTATCGCCCTGCTCTTTTTCGTCCCGTGCCACGATATCGGCCTTCATTTGCACGGACCACGTCACTGCCTCGACCCGTGCCGCCAAATCACCTGCAGCAAGCACTGGTCCCATAGTTTCAAGCCACTCAAAAAACGCCAGATCGCCCAGCATGCCGTATTTGACGACTTCGCCATAACCGGCCAGAAAATCGCGCGGCGTCAACGTCCCTAAAACAGAAGTATCCGCCAGCACCAGAGATGGCTGGTGGAATGCGCCGATCAGGTTTTTGCCCTGCGGCGCATTGATCCCGGTTTTGCCGCCAACCGAACTGTCCACCTGCGCCAGCAATGACGTGGGTATCTGCACGAACCGCACACCCCGGCGCAAAACAGCGGCTGCAAATCCGCCCAGATCGCCAATCACGCCACCACCAAACGCTATTACAACGTCGTTGCGTTCGATCTTTTGATCCAGCAGCCATTCAACCGAACGGGTGAAATGCGGCCAGCTTTTGGTCGCCTCTCCGGCAGGCAATGCCAGCACCTGCGATTCTATTCCAGCAGCAGACAATCCGCTCTGCAAGGTTTCCAGATGCAGCCCAGCCACGGTCTCGTCAGTTAAAATCGCAACTTTTTTGCGCGCCAGCAACGGGGCTATGCGAGCACCTGCAGTGGCCAAAAGATCAGGACCTATGATCACATCATAGGACCGCTCGTCCAATTCTACGCGTACTGTTTTCTGCATCAATTCCGTTCCAGAACATCCGGGCGGCTGGCCAATGCCAGCAGCACCCGGTCCACCATTGCCTCGATCGAGGCTTTGCCGTCCGACATCACGGCCAAATCAGCCAACGTATAGATCGGCACCCGTTCGTCATAAATTTCAGCCAAGGTCGCCCTTGGATCATTCGTTCGCAACAATGGCCGCGTGGTTTTGTGACGCACCCTGCCCCACAACACATTCAGATCAGCATTCAACCAGACAGACACCCCGTTTTTGGATATCATCGCGCGGTTTTGCGCCGACATAAACGCACCCCCGCCCGTGGATAAAACACAGCTTTCACCCCGAAGCAGTCGCCGGATGACCTGAGACTCTTTGCGACGGAAAAACCGCTCGCCATCGCGGGTAAATATCTCGGGGACGGTCATGTTCGCTGCGGTTTCAATCTCGGCGTCGCTATCCAGAAATGGCGCCCCCAACCGGGCCGCCAAAGCCCGCCCGACAGCGGTTTTCCCAGCCCCCATCATGCCCACCATCACAACCGTTTTATGCAGTGTACCACCACGCGGTTTCAGTGGCTCTGTGGCCAGGTTGTGCTCAATTTCGCTCATGCTTATGTGAATGACGTGATCTTGCGCAAAAGGCCATATATAACTTAGTCAAAACGCAGGTATAAAAACAACATGAGGGCAGCATGGCGAAACTAGTTAAATATCTGATATATCTGTTAATTTTAGCCCTTTGCGGGGTTATTTTATATGCGTATGTCGGCCCATTCTTTGGCGCAGATTTTTCGGCTCAGCAAAACGAAATCCGAATACCGGTGGTTTTGGATGCGGATTAACGCCGCATTTCTGGCTCTGATGCTACCATGTTCGGCCTTTGCACAGGATCCGATGTCGGTCATTGACTGGTTGTCTGAGGACAACCCCGAGGGCTTGGCCGGACGGGTCTTGTTGGAACCCCCCGTGACCGACACTGCGCGAAATTCAGAAATCGCTGTTTCACCTCTGGAATCGCAGGCCTCGCCTGTGGGTCTGGTACCCAGTTCCGCAACTGGAATGCCAACTGATATGTGGGACACGAGCGATGCCGACACGCTGGCATTGCTGCTTGCTCAGGCTCCGGTTCTGGACAGCCCGGCAATGCAGACGTTGCTGTACACGTTGTTGCTGTCTGAAACCCGACCACCTCCGGGCAAACTGGCGGCGGAAACCATGTTGATTGCGCGCATTGACCGACTGCTTGATCTTGGTGCCACTGACCCGGCACAGGCTTTGGTACAACATGCCGGTGCCAGCACTTCAAAGGCGCGGTTTTCGCGTTGGTTTGATGCGACATTGCTGACCGGAGACGAAGATCGCTCTTGTGCGGTGCTATTGGCGATGCCGCATCTGGCGCCGGACTATGCCGCCCGGATATTCTGTAGCGCGCGCGGGGGTGATTGGTCCACGGCGGCGCTGTTGCTTGAGGTGGCCCACGCACTTGAACTTTTACCGCTTGAGACGCTGACGCTGCTGGACCGGTTCTTAAGCCCGGACATGTTTGAGACAGCCCCTGCCCTGCCCATCCCGGACAATCCTGACCCACTTGGTTTTCGGATGTTTGAGGCGATTGGTGAACGCTTTCCCACGGCATCGCTGCCGCGCGCCTTTGCCACTGCGGATTTGCGCGATGTCGCCGGGTGGAAATCACAGCTTGAGGCCGCCGAACGGTTGACCCGCACCGGTGCGCTTAGCCCTAATCGTTTGTTGGGTATTTATTCGGAACGATTGCCCGCGGCTTCCGGCGGGGTTTGGGACCGGGTCGCGGCCTTGCAACGGTTTGAAACGGCGCTGGATACCGGCGACGCTAAGGCAATCGCCAAAACCCTGCCCATCGTCTGGGCAGCAATGCAAGAGGCGCATCTGGAAGTACCGTTTGCAGTTTTGTTTTCCGAGCGCCTTGCAGCACAAGACTTCGCGGCGGCAAGTTTTGGGGCCAGTGCTGAACTGGCCTATCGGATCAGGCTACTTTCCGCAGGCTATGAACTGGCCGCGCAAAACCCGCCCGCTAGCGGTGAACATACCAACTACCTTGCGGCGCTTGCACAGGGCGAACCTGCACGCGTGCCTGCCCCTAACACCATGGCTCAGGCGATCACCGATGGGTTCGCCAAAGAAGCAACCCTGCCTGCAAACCTGCAACATGGCCTGAAGAATGGGCAATTGGGCTGGGTTATCCTAAAGGCGATGGACCTGTTTGACCGGGGTGCAAACGGCAATCTGGCGGATTTGACCGACGCATTAGCGACATTTCGGTCCGTTGGTCTGGAAGATACAGCCCGGCGCGCGGCATTGCAGTTGATGCTGCTTGAACGCAGCTGATGTCCGCTCCGTCCTCACCACAGCGCTGGATTTCTACCTTTCTTGAGGCACAGGCGGCTGAACTGGGGGCCGCCACCAACACGCAACTGGCCTATGGCCGGGATCTGGGCCATTTTGTCGACTGGGCAGAACACCGCAAGTTGACGTTGGACGAAATCAGCCGTGACAACATCGAATCCTACCTGATTGACTGTGACGCAAGCGGTCTTGCCAAATCCACCCGCGCCCGCCGTTTGTCTGCAATCAAACAGATTTATCGTTTTGCCTTTGAAGAGGGCTGGCGCAATGACAATCCCGCCATGCAGATCAAAGGACCGGGACGCGCTGCACGGTTGCCCAAAACCCTTGATGTGGCCGAGGTAGAAAGCCTGCTGGCGGCGGCGCGTACCTTGGGACGCAGCACAAGTGACAAACTGCGCAACACCTGTTTGATAGAACTGCTTTACGCCACCGGCATGCGGGTCAGCGAACTTGTTTCGCTGCCCGTCACAGCGGCACGGGGTGATCCACAAATGCTGTTGGTTCTGGGCAAAGGCGGCAAAGAACGCATGGTGCCGCTGTCACCATCCGCGCGCAAAGCCATGGCTGTCTGGCTAAAATTCCGCGACGAGGCCGAAGAGACACGTCGCCCAGCACCATCGGCCTTTCTGTTTCCGTCGCGCGGCAAGACCGGGCATTTGACGCGACATTGGTTTTACACCTTTATCAAGGATTTGGCCGTCGCTGGCGGGGTCTCGTCGGCCAAGGTAACGCCCCACACCCTGCGCCATGCCTTTGCCACGCATCTGTTGGCAAATGGTGCGGATTTGCTGTCGATCCAGACGCTTTTGGGGCATGCTGATGTCGCCACAACCGAAATTTACACCCATGTTCTGGACGAACGTCTGAGCGAGCTGGTGCTTGACCATCACCCGCTGGCGCGCAAATCTGCAAACAAGCCTGACAAAACCAGCTCTTGAATGCGCGCGGCTGCGGCACCATAACCAAAACAGCACAAAGGACAAAAGACGACGATGGACACAAGCTCAACCGTGCTGGACAGCGCATTCTGGATCACTTGCGGAGCAATTGTGTTGCTGCTGGTTGTGTCGGCGTTCTTTTCCGGCTCTGAGACCGCATTGACCGCCGCCTCACGCAGTAAATTGCGCCATCGCGCCGACAAGGGATCACGCGGCGCGCAGCGGGCGTTGAAAATCACCGAAGACAACGAACGGCTGATCGGGTCGGTCCTGTTGGGCAATAATCTGGTCAACATTCTGGCGGCCTCGCTGGCGACGGCGATGTTCACACGAACCTTTGGTGAAAGCGGCGTCGCCCTGGCCACTTTGGTGATGACCTTGCTGGTTCTGGTCTTTGCCGAGGTTCTGCCCAAGACCTATGCTATCATCAACGCGGAATCCGCGGCGGCAGCTGTATCGCGTCCCATTGCGATCACCGTCACCCTGTTTTCCCCGATTGTGTCGGCAGTGCGCGCGGTCGTACGTGGATTGCTGCGACTGATTGGAGTGCCCATTGACCCGGACAGCCATATGCTGGCCGTCCGCGAGGAAATAGCCGGTGCCATGCAACTGGGCCTGTCCGAAGGTACCGTAGAACGCGAAGATCGCGACCGGATTTTGGGCGCACTTGATCTGGGGGATCGCACTGTCGAAGAGATCATGTTGCACCGCTCCAACATTGAGACAATAAATGTCTCCGATGATCCGGACACCATTATGACGCAGTGCCTTAGCAGTCCCCATACCCGACTGCCGATGTACAAAGACGAGCCCGAAAACATCATCGGTGTGGTGCACGCCAAAGACCTGCTGCGTTCCATGTACAAACTGATCGGTGGACCTGACGGCGATATCACGGCGCTGAGCCGGTTCAAGATCACCGACGTGGCCAAATCCCCGTATTTTGTGCCCGAAACCACCGCGCTGGACGACCAGATGCGTCAGTTTCTGCGGATGCGCACCCATTTTGCGCTGGTGGTGGATGAATATGGCTCATTGCAGGGTCTGATCACGCTTGAGGACATTCTTGAAGAAATCGTTGGCGAGATCACCGATGAATTTGATCTGGATGATGAGGCGCGGCCAATGCCGTCCGAGGATGGTCAGTATCTGGTCGACGGGACTATGACGATCCGCGATTTGAACCGAAGCAATGATTGGTCCCTACCCGATGATGAGGCCAATACAATCGCAGGCCTGATGATCCACGAAGCCCAGATGATACCAGAGGTCGGACAGGTGTTTTCGTTCCACAATTTCCGCTTTGAGGTGGTCAGCCGCGAAGGCAACCAGATTACGGCGCTTAGGATCAGGGCGCTTTAGTGCGGATTGGCTGGCTGGATAGCATTGTTTTTGATCTGGTCCGCCAGTTTCGCTGGTCGTTCCTGCCACCATTGATGGTCTATTTTGCTGCTGGGGCCGCAGGGCTGACCGCGGTGGTCGGTACGTTTTTCGTCAAGGAATATCTGGATGTGTCCGCGGCTTTTGTCGCCGGTCTTGCGTTTTGGGCGGGCTTACCATGGGCGCTGAAAATGCCTCTGGGCCATCTGGTTGACCTGATCTGGCGTTGGAAATCTGTGTTGATCTTTATTGGCGGCGCGCTGATCGCGTCCAGTTTTCTGATCATGTACGCGCTTGCAACGCGCCACCCTGTCCTAAGCGGAATGATGTCGCCCACCTGGTGGTATGTTCTGGCAATGTTGTTGGCGCCAATGGGGTATGTGTTGCAGGATTCCGTGGCGGATGCGATGTCCGTCGAAGCCGTTCCATTGGTTGATGAAGATGGAACGGCCTTTGATGAGGACGTCATCAAGACGATGCACACCACGATGCAGACAATGGGCAGAATCGCGCTGATTTTGGGGGTCAGCTCGGTGGCGCTGCTTAATATCGTGTTGTTTTCAGACATTGAATTGCTGCCTGATGGCGAGCGGGAAATGGTCTATGGTCAGATTTACAGACTTGCACTGATCATCCCGTGCATATCCGTAACTGGTGTATTTGTTGCGGCCTATCAGAAACGCCGCTCATTGCGCCGCCTTGTCGCCGGCGGACTTAGTCGTGCCGCGGCATTTGCCCGATTTGAACGCCCGGGCGAGCCGGTAACGCTTAATCATTGGTATTTCACTGGTGGGGCGGTTTTCCTTGCGATGACGCTAACGGTGGGCCTGTCGGACGTGGCCTATGCGCAGGAAATCGTCTTTGCCGGATCAATGATTATCGTGTTGACGCTGATGCGTCAGCTTATCCAAGCGCTGGATGTTGCCAAAGCACGAATGCTGATCGGGACAGCAGTCATCATTTTCATGTTCCGCGCGGTACCCCGACCGGGTGCCGGAGCGACGTGGTTTGAGATTGATATACTTGGCTTTGATCAACAATTCCTGTCGGTGCTTTATCTGATTACTGCCGTTCTGACGCTGGCGGGAATGGTTGTTCTGCGCCCTTTGATGGCGTCCAGAACAATCAGCCAAATCGTCATTTTGCTAACGATTGCGGCAGGGGTTCTGTCGTTGCCTAATATCGGGCTTTACTACGGGTTGCACCATTGGACGGCTGCGTTGACGGGGGGCGTTGTTGATGCTCAGTTCATCGCCATAATCGACGTTGCGGTTGAATCGCCTTTGGGCCAAATTGCCATGATCCCGATGCTGGCATGGATCGCGCGCAATGCGCCGGGTAATCTGAAAGCAACGTTTTTTGCGGTTATGGCTTCGTTTACCAATCTGGCTTTGTCGGCAAGCTCGTTGGGCACAAAATACCTGAACCAGATGTTCAGCATCACCCGTGAGGTGCGCGATGATGCCGGTGTTGTCACGACGTCAGCGGATTATTCGC
>JAHRVZ010000186.1 GCA_019090405.1 Paracoccaceae bacterium | reverse complement strand
TTGTCACCGCCGCGCAGGTCGACCTCGATGATATCAAGGTCGATTCCCAGTTCAAGGGCAACCGCGCGCACCCGCAAAGCGTTGGGCGAGAAATTGGCGTTGTACAGTTTCATATTCAGCTCCTTAGTGTTGTGGTGGTGCGAGCAGGGCTGCCTTGTTGGCAATCAGAAAATCTCGTGCCGATTGCCCGGCCTGTCCGGTTAGTTTTTCCAAATCACCAGTGGCAACATCCAGATAGTTTTCGGCCATTGCCGTATCGAACGAGGCAAACACCCGCGCCATGAATTCGGGCATACCGGCACCGATCATCGCCTGAACCAGATCCTCAGTAGGGATCGGAATATAGGGTATTTCCTTGCCGGAAACTTCCGACAGGATGGCGGCGATTTCGTCCTGACCAACCACTGCGGGGCCGGTGATGTCCAGAACGCTTGACCCTGATTCCTGCATCAACGCTGCTGCAGCAGCGCGGGCGCAATCGGCGCGGGTAACATAACCGGTTTTACCAGAAGCGGCTGCGGCGAAATGCTGGCCCATGCCGATGCTTTGCCCGCCGCCCATCAGTACCAGATCGGTGTAAAGGTTGTTGCGCAGAATGGTGTAGGTGGCGCTGGTCGCCTTGATCATTGCCTCGGTGTCACGATGGTCGCCGCTAAAGGTGATCGGGCTTTCTTCGACCGGGCTGGTCAGCGACGTATAAACGATATGATTGATGCCTTCCTTGGACGCAGCAGTGATGGCGTTGCTATGCGCAGCCAGACGTTTGCCCGGTTCCAGATCGTCGGTCGAGATAATCAGCAGTCGCTTGCCACCGGCAAAGGCACTGGCCAGCGAGGCCGGATCGTTGAAATCGGCTTTGCGCGCCTCGACACCTTTATCCGCCAGATCCGCCAGCTTTTCTGGCGAGCGGGTGACGGCGATGATCGGACCGGCACCGGCCTCTAACATGTTGGCAATAACCTGACGACCAAGCTGGCCAGAGGCACCTGTTACGATGAAGGGTCCGTTTTGTATGCTAGTCATGAGTTTTCCTTTAGATTACGTGATTACGATTCAGTTCTGAGTGCGTTGTGGCTTCCGTCACAAAATGGCTGCCCGTTGGTTTGTTTGCAGGTACAAAAATACTTGGTCTCTGAGGTCTCTGCCGTCCATTTCACAGGTGTAAAGCTGGTATCCTTGTGGCTGCCATCGCAGAACGGCTGGTTGTCCGACTGCCCACAGCTGCACCAGAAATAGCTTTTGCCTTCGGCCACTTCGACAGCGACCGGCGCATCGCCTGCTACATGTCCCTTAGTCTTTTTGGGTAAACTCCTCAGTTGGTTTCGTTTGTTGGAATCCCGATCGGATTCATCCGAAAGAAAACGCGCTTTCGACGGCTCCCAGAACGTGATCTTCCAACGTTTTTACGCCAGCGTCCTGACCGGCAGCACCGGCGACCACGTGCAGCGGTATCAGGTGTTCCTCTCGTGGGTTGGCATCACGCGCGCCGGGCGCAGCGTCCCATTGCTCAAGCATACCATCACGCTGAGTCGGATCAGGGCGGGTGACTGCGTCGCTTAGCCAGCGATCGAATTCCACACCGTTTGGCGCGCCTGTTGGTCCGCCCTGCATCGCGCGCATCATCTTTTGCATATTATGATAGGTGTTACCCGAACCGATGATCAGCACGCCCTCGTCGCGCAGAGGTGCCAGCGCCCGGCCAACTGCCAGATGTGCCTGCGCATCAAGATCGCTTCGCAGACTAAGCTGCACACAAGGGATATCCGCCTCTGGGAAAGCCACTTTGAGCGGAATGAAAACACCGTGGTCATAGCCGCGGGCCTCGTCAAAACTGGTCGGAAAGCCTGCCTTTTCAAGCAACTTTTGCACCTTATCGGAAAGCGCCGGATCACCTGGCGCAGGCCATGTCAGCTCATAAGTATGGGGTGGAAATCCACCATAATCGAACAACAAAGGCGGCTTGGCGTTTTTCTGTACCGTGAATTGCGTTTCTTCCCAATGACCCGAGACTACCAGTAAAGCCTTTGGCTTTTCTGCTAGCGAGGCCGGCAGGTCCGCAAGGAATTCACGTTGCCTGTTCCAGGTTTCGGGTGGATCCCAGTCCATGAAAAAGCACGGGCCTCCTCCGTGAGGGATAAACATCGTTGGCATCCGGGCCATGTTATTTGTCCTTTCGTCTGTGTTGCCTTGCGTAACGGGCGGCATCACAGCACTATGCTGTGATGCCCTGATCATACTTTCAGAATAAACATTCTATTGGTAAAATGACCCTCACGCGGCGCTTTTCAAGATATCGCCATAGGGGGATTTTGTGCTACGCACCCGGTTTTGCGTCAGGAACGAAACGATCAGAGCAATCCAGGCGACAATCGCCGGTGGCCAGCTCGGATCGCCAACAACCAAATGCGCCGAGGCGGCTATCAACAGGTGCCAGAACATCGCCGCATAGGCGAAATCGGACAGGAAAGTCGAAGGTCTCCAAAGGATCACCACTGCCGCCACAATCTTGAGAATGACCAGCGGCCAGATAATGTAAGTCGGGTAATGGATAATACCCTCATAAATACCGACAACCATTTCTCGGGTCGTGAGGTAAAACGTCGCCCCGCCAAGATAGGTGAGTGCAACCAGTCCGGTTGCAATCCAGTAAACAATTTTCACAGTTCTGTCGCTCATGTTCGTTTCCTTCGTTACACAGGACGTGCATATATCTCTAAAAGTTGATTGCGATTTTTCCTCTGACGAGAGATGGCGCCGCTGCCATTTGTGCCTCTTGCTTAGTATCGGTATTTATTGTAGATTGTATAAAGCAACTTGATTTCAAAAGAAAAGTAGGCACGGAAAAGTAACCACCTAAAAAGAGCTCAGCTATGAAACAGAAAACGCCTCCGGCCTGCCCGATGGACTCCATCCTTCGCCTGCTCATGGGGCCGTGGACAACCTATATTCTCTGGGTCTTGAATGATCAGGGTCCGGCGCGTTTCGGGGTACTGAAACGGGCTGTGCCGGGCATTTCGACCCGGGTTTTGACCGAAAGGTTGCGCATGTTGCAAGCGGCTGGAGTCATCTGGCGTGAACAAACCATGACCATTCCGCCTGCGGTGACTTACGGGTTGACGGCGCGGGGCGATGAGCTTGGAATTATGCTCGACAGCCTGGGTGAAATCGCGCAACGCTGGCAGGCTGAGGGTGCTTTTGGCGAGGGCGAAATCGCCGCAGAATAAGAGAATCTTCTGGACTGCGAACGCCCTCAGGTTGTAAACACCAAAAAAGATGACCTCTACCTTTTGAACGCCGCACAACGAAAATTGCGTCGAACGATATGCTTGTAAACTAAATCGCAATACAGATGTTTCAGGATAGGCAAACAAACGTCTTTTCTAGGTTTGGTGAAGTGAACCTGCGTTCTGACGAAACGGGTTTCTGTTTCTATAATTTTTTCGCTATCTTTAGCAAAAATATTCTTGCCTGCACCGTCCAGACGGTTTAGCTGATCGTCAGATTGCAGGCAGGCACGAAAAGATGACAAAATTGGCAGCAAAACCGACAAAAGACCGAATACTTGGCGCGGCCATGGCCATCACCCACAGTGAAGGGGCCCGCCACCTGACTATTGATGCGGTGACCGTCAAATCCGGCCTGAGCAAAGGTGGTGTGCTGTATCATTT
>JAHRVZ010000185.1 GCA_019090405.1 Paracoccaceae bacterium | reverse complement strand
GTTCGGTAACAGTGAGGTAAATTGCCTCAAATATTCCTTAATAATTGCCCTAAATATTCCTTAATATTGTAGCATTTGTAGTGAATTATTGTATAATGCGGCACGATACTGAGCAGTAACTAAAGATTGGACTTACCTAGGTATTATAGTGAGGCAGTAAGTGCTCACATCTACTAATTGTTTTTTGATAAATTTTGCAACTTTCAGAGTTTCTGTTCAGGCCGCCAGATGTTTGCGAATGCAAGCCCATTGGCAATGAAGGCCGCAAAATTTATCCCATAAAGTGGAGTTTTGTAAGGATGGTGGAAAAAGTGAAAGATCGAAATATGAGCGCGTCTGACAACCAGTCGGATCAGAAGGTAAATCTTAAGGACCGTCTCTCGGCCGCGAGCAAGGGCAGGAAAGACCAGATGATGCAACTTACTTTGAAGTTGCGTGCTGTTCTTGTGAATACGCCTGCAGATGATCAGGGCATGGTGCCGGATACACCGTTCAGTCAAGCTGGCGTTGTGCGTATGATGGACCTGTTGAGCCAGCGTTCTGATAAATCTGACGCCAATGGAAGCAAAGTGGCGGCCCGAATGGTCAAACTTCTCGAACCAAAAGACGAAAATGATCCGGCGATTGCCGGGGTCAGTGTCGAGAGGCTGCAAATTTTAAACAAACGAATGGATAAGGTTCACGATCTTAGTATTTCTAAGGGCGTACGGCGAAACCGTTCGTAATCCTCAGCTAACTTTTACGTAGTAATGACCAACTACATTGTCTGGTTTGGTCTGGTGACGAGTGATTTAAGGAGAGTTCAGAAGAATGAGTGTTTTGGAAACAAAAAAGATTGACGTATCGAATCCAACTGGCTCTTGCTCTTTTGACGCTTTCGTTCTGGCTCCTAAAGGTCTGGAAAGCCCAAGATTGCTGCGCGCCGCTGAGCGCGCTGGCGGGTTGGGCTTTCTGCAATGCGCTGCGGCAACTATCGAAGCTGAAGTGCAGGCGGCTTTAGAGGCCGGTGTCACTCGGATTGGCGTTTTTGCCGGGACTTTGGAGGATATGAAAGCCATATCTTTGCTAAAAGACCCGGCGCTTTCGACCGTGATGGCCCCGGCTGAGGTCATTCTTGGCGCAACAACACATGCGAAAAAACTGCGGCGGCAAGGTGTAAAGCTGCTTTGTGTTGCCATCCGCTGTGATGATCGCAGCTTGTCGCTTTCTGATCGCATTGATGGCTATGTCCTAAAGGGCCATGAATGCGCAGGGCTGGTCAGCGAACAGACGGCATTTGTTCTTTTGCAGGCTTTTGGCCGTCATACCGACCTGCCGCTTTTTGTGCAGGGCGGTATAACGCCGGCAACTGCTGCGGCGGCGCGCGTCGGTGGCGCGGCGGGCGTGGTGCTTGGCGACGAAATCATGCTGTTGTCGGAAACCGATCTTTCGGGGACGAATATCCGCAACAGAATAGCAAGCCTGTCAGGGTCCGAGACGCTTCAGGTTGAGCACCCTACCGGGGATTTCTATCTTCGTGGTCTGGGTGGTCCGGGCCCTCGGCAGGCAGATGAAATTTCAGCAAAGCTTGAAAATATTCAATCGGATGGCGCCGGGAAAAATGGTGACGGGACCGATGCCTGTTTGCAGGCGATGATCGAAATCTCTGACGGGTTTTCCTGGGCCGAAGATTCAAGCATCAAACCCGGCATTAAGCCCGGTGGGCAAGGATTGACACTGGCGGGCCCTCTGGCACGCAAATATGCGACTTTGGGTCGCCTCTTAAAGGCAATTTCAGAGGCGGCGGCGGATCTGCCGACTGCGGCTGCGAAACGGCGCGCATTGGCCGAAGGCGGCCCGTTGGCGGAACTGTTTGGAACGCGCTATCCGGTTATTCAGGGTCCGATGACACGGGTTTCTGATGTCTCGGATTTCTCGAAACATGTGGGGGCCGGGGGCGCTTTGCCAATGTCGGCACTGTCTTTGTTGAAAGGCCCCGAGGTCGATCAACTGCTTGCTGATACACGCAGCCAGATGAACGGTATGCCCTGGGGCGTTGGCATGCTGGGGTTTGCGCCAAACGAAATTTTGAAACCGCAGTTCGAGGCGGTCGACCGGATACGTCCGGATTTTGCGATCATCGCCGGCGGGCGCATTGATCAGGTTTCCAAGTTTGAGGGAATGGGCATTCGCACATTCGTGCATGCGTCCACAGCCAGTCTGATTACCGGTAATCTTGACGACGGGATGCGTCGTTTTATCATCGAAGGTCGGGAATGTGGCGGTCATATCGGGCCGCTGACCAGCTTTGTGTTATGGGGATCCATTGTTGAATCCTTGTTGGATCATCCGATCATAAACAAACAGGGTTCAAAGGTACAAATCGTCTTTGCTGGCGGCATCCACGATGCGGTTTCAGCGGCGATGGTGGCAACCATTGGCGAACCTTTGGCGCAAAAAGGCGTGTCGATTGGTGTGCTGATGGGCACGGGCTATTTGTTCACCAAAGAAATCGTGGACTCGGGCGCGATCATTCCGGACTATCAAAAGGTGGCCGTTGAATGCGACAGCACGCAGTCGCTTTGGGAAGGTCCGGGCTATGCCAACCGCTGTGCAATCACGCCGATTGCCGCCGAAATCAGGCAGCGCCGCAGTGACATGAAGGCCTCTGGGGCCTCGGTCACGGAAGTGCGCAAAGCAATTGAAGCTGTGTCTATGGGCCGGCTGCGGATGGCATCCAAAGGGATTGCCCGTCAAGGCGAAGACCGTCAGATGACCGAAATCGGTGAAGACCAAAGACGGCAGGAAGGCATGTATATGATCGGTCAGATCGCGGCCTTCCGCGACGAGACGCTGACGATCGCTGAATTGCATGAGGGCGTGTCGGCCGGGTCGGTTGATCATCTTCAGGCCTTTGAAAACCGTTTGCCTGCTGTGGCGGCGGTCTCTGCTCCGCCACCTGCGGATATTGCCATTGTTGGCATGGGAACGATTTTGCCGGGGTCTGATACGCTTGCGTCGTATTGGCGGCGGATCCTTTCCGGAGAAAGCGCCATCCGGGAAGTGCCAGCGGATCGCTGGGATAAAGATACCTATTTTAGTGAGGATCGCAAAGCGCGCGACCGAAGCTATTCCCGATGGGGTGGTTTTCTGGACGATGTCGAATTTGATCCGTTGGCTTACGGAATTCCGCCGGCGACGTTGTCATCGGTCGACCCGATGCAGTTGCTGTCACTGGAACTGGTTTCGGATGTCATGAAAGACGTGGCCATGGGCGCCGAAGATATTGGCGACAGATCCCGTGTGTCGGTCATGCTGGGCTTCTCGGGCGGAACCGGAGAGCTGGGTGGAGAATACATCGCCAGAACCGAACTTTTGCGCCTTTTGGGCGGCAACGTTCCCGAGGAATTGCTGGCCCGGCTTCCGGAATGGACCGAAGACAGCTTTTCAGGGACCTTGCCTAATGTATCGGCTGGCCGCGTCGCCAACCGGTTCAACTTTGGCGGCACCAATGTCACCGTAGATGCGGCCTGCGCGTCGTCATTGGCGGCGATTTATCAGGGCGTTATGGAACTTGAAAGCGGTCGTTCGGACATGGTTGTTGCCGGCGGTATCGACACGCAGCAATCGCCGTTTGGCTATATGTGTTTTGCCAAAACCGGGGCCTTGTCGCCGCGGGGGATGTGCAACACTTTTGACGCCGAGGCGGATGGAATCGTAATCTCTGAAGGTTTGGCCGCGATTGCGCTGAAACGCCTGTCAGATGCCGAGGCCGCAGGAGATCGCATATATGCCGTCATCAAGGGCGTTGGTGCCTCGTCAGACGGACGCGCCAAGGGGCTTACGGCACCTCTTCCAAAAGGACAAAAACGCGCGTTGCGCCGGGCCTATGAACAGGCCGGTTATTCACCGGCAACGGTTGATCTTTTCGAAGCGCACGGAACCGGAACTGTGGCCGGGGATCGGGCCGAACTTGAAACGGTATCAGAGGTTCTGTACCAGACCGGCGCCTCAGAAAAATCGGCTGCGATCGGGTCGGTAAAGGCTTTGATCGGTCATGCAAAGGCTGCCGCAGGTGCTGCGGGATTGATCAAGGTTGCGATGGGGCTGCATCACAAAGTGCTGCCACCACACGCGTTGGTCAAAACACCAAATCAGGGCTTTGCCCGTGAAGGCATGCCGCTGTTTATCAGCCAGCAGCCAAGGCCATGGGTTGCACGCCCGAATGGAAAACGCCGCGCCGGGGTAAGCTCTTTTGGATTTGGCGGTACGAATTTTCATATCACGCTTGAAGAATACAGAGATTCCCTGGCCCCTGCGGCACAGATCGAGCTTGGCCGTTCTGTTGTTCCGGTCGCGCTTTCGGCAAACAGCCGGGACGATCTTGGGAAATCCCTTGAAACGCTGATCGCCGCGCTGACTGCGGGTAAATTGTCGACGCCTAAGGCGCTGGCTGAACTTGCCCGATCGGGGGCTGTGCCCGAGGCACCGGTCCGGGCCGGGTTCATTGCTGAAACGCTTGCCGATGCTTTGGAAAAGCTGGAAGGGCTTTTGGCTTACCTTCTCAAAGACACGGCGCTTCCGCGCGGGGTGCATTTTTCGCAAGCCCCGGAACTGTTGTCCGGCGGCAAGCTTGCGTTTGTCTTCCCGGGGCAGGGGTCGCAATACCCCGGAATGATGCGTGAAAGCATGCTTTTGGATCCGGTGATGCTGGATCTGTTTGACCGGGCCGAAGTTGTTTTGGCCGACACCCCAAGTTTTGCGAACGTATCGCTGTCGCAAAGTCTGTATCCGGGGGACGCATTTGATAGGGACCAAAAGAAGGCCCAGATGGCGGCATTGTCTGAAACGCAGATCACACAGCCCGCGTTGGGAACGGTCGAGGCGGCACTGACTGCGCTTCTTGGGAAACTGAATGTGGTTCCGGACATGGTCGCGGGACACAGCTATGGTGAATTTGTGGCCCTTCATGCCGCAGGCGTGCTGACGTTTGAGGACCTGATCCGCCTTTCAGAGGCACGGGGCCGCGCGATGGTTTCCAATGGCGATCCTGACCGCCCGGGCTCAATGGCTGCTGTCGGCGCTGATCGCGCCACAACCGAAGCCGCCATTGCCGGAATGGACGGGGTGACTGCTGTCAATTTCAACAGCCACTCGCAGACCGTCATTGCGGGCAGTGTTGATGCCGTCGAAGCGGCAATAACCGCCCTTGTCGAAGCTGAATTTGATGTGCGGCGGGTGCCGGTCACTCAGGCGTTCCATTCACCATTGATGGTTGCCGCACGAGACGATTTTGATACGGCCCTTGAAAGCGTCGCGTGGCAGAAGCCGGATATATCGGTGTTTTCCAACACCCATGGCGGGACGCACGGCAAAACTCTTAAAGCTATCCGAAAAACCATGAGCGACCACTTGGTCAGCCCGGTCGATTTTGTTGGAATGTCACAGGCGATGGCCGACAAAGGGGCGACTGTTTTTGTCGAAGTCGGACCAAAATCGGTTCTTTCAAGCCGCCTGTCCGAGATATTGGGCCCAGAGGCCGCCACCTACATCACGCTGGACAAGGCCGGTGGCAATGTCACGTCATTCCTTGACGGGCTTGTGGCGTTGTTTGTCGCCGGGGTTTCGGTTGATTTTGCCGCGCTCACCGGCGGGATGGCCGCCCCTGAACCGCGGACTCTTGCCAAGCCGCCCAGACAGCTTTGGTATCTGAATGGCGGTTATGCCCGCCGTGCAGATCAACCATTACGCGACGTTAAACCAATCGTGCTTGATAGCTTCGGCCCATTGCAAAAACAGCCGGAAACATTAACTGCGATACCAGAGAAGAGCGCTCAGGCCGTGGCGTCTGAGCAAGCCATTTCGTCACCCGCTTCCGCTGAAGGGCGCGGTAATTCAATTTCAACAACAAGGACATTGGAGTTTATGGAAATACTACCAAAACACTTTGAGCAACTTGATCGCGGGGCAGGGCGCTCCGAGGTTTTTGCGAATTTTCATCAGATGATGGGCGATTTTCTGCGTGTGCAGGAAAATGTAATGCTGGCCTATCTGGGTCAAGAAGGAACAGCGAGCACACAAAGCCTACCTGTAGGTAACGCTTTTGTGGCGCCGCAAGTCCCAGCTTCTCAGGTCGCCGCCATGAACATCCAGCCCGTTCCGGCCCCAGCGCCCGCCCCG
>JAHRVZ010000184.1 GCA_019090405.1 Paracoccaceae bacterium | reverse complement strand
TTCTGTTGCCAGGTGCCTGCGAACCCCGCCAGACGCGGCTAGGCGACTGGACTTAAGATTTCGATTTCTCGAACTGCTTACGCAGCAAGAGCCATCGGAGCTTTGTTGTCATTTGCAACTAGCTTTAATGCGCCGATAACGGTGGCTTCCAACCGAGCAAAAGCTAACCCCTTTAGACGTCCGTCGATCCTATTTCGACCCCATGATCCCCAAATGAAGGATGTTTGGTGGAGTCGCCGGGTACCGCCCCCGGGTCCGATCCGCTTATTACGAGCGCGTTTATGTTCATAGTCCCGAGGGACAAGATCAATATAGGGTGCTATGGCTCAGGTTGCAATTGTTGGATGGCGTCGGTTAAATTTTATTGCATGTTGACCAAGGTGCCGGGCAATATCGGCTTTGGTGGCAATTTGCGGTATGCTTGCACGCAGGTTTGGAGTTTCTGACAGGAAATCGCCCGAACCGGATTCGAACAACTGGAGAAATATCAATGATGATTGATTATAACTACTGTAAGATCATGGCGAGGTATAATGCCTGGCAAAACAATCAGTTAAGCGACCTTGTTAAAGGTGTTTCTTCCGCCGATCTATCGCTGGACCGCGGCGCTTTTTTTGGCTCGATCCTTGGAACCCTAAGTCATGTACTATGGGGCGATTTGGCGTGGATGTCGCGTCTGGAAGGTGGCGCAATGCCAAAAGGAGTGCTTGGCGACACAGATAAATTTGTGCAGGTGGCTGCCGATTGGGCAGTTGAACGAAAACGAACGGACAAGCGGATCAGACTTTGGGCGGATCAGCTAAGTGATGACGATCTGCAAGGCGAGCTGATCTGGTTTTCCGCGTCTGTCAATCGCGACGTATCCAAATCCAAAGCGCTGTGTGTGACCCATATGTTTAACCACCAGACCCATCACCGCGGACAGGTTCATGCCATGTTAACCGCGGCTGGAAGCAAAGCCCCTGTGAGTGACATTGTGTTTATGCCGGAAGATGGGTGAAAATCGCTGTCGAAGGTGCCTGAAGTGAGCTCAGGAGCCTCCGGCGGGGATATTTTGAAACAAAAGAATACAAGGACTATGAGGGATCGGTATGTTCAATGCATTGATTGTGAATAAGGATGACGAAACTGGCAAGACAAGCGCCGCAGTAACGCAGATTGACATCGACCAACTGCCGCATGGCGATGTGACTGTTGCGGTCGAATATTCGACGGTGAACTATAAGGATGGTTTGTGCATTGGTCCCGGCGGTGGGCTGGTTCGAAAATATCCGCATATTCCGGGGATTGATTTTGCCGGTGTCGTCGAAGCGTCGACCGACCCGCGCTATGCACCCGGCGACAAGGTGGTTCTGACCGGCTGGCGGGTCGGCGAGGCGCATTTTGGTGGGTATTCGCAAAAGGTGCGCGTTAAGGCCGATTGGCTGGTGCCACTGCCGGATGGGCTTAGCACGCGGCAAGCGATGGCGGTGGGGACTGCCGGGTTTACCTCAATGTTGGCGATTATCGCGCTTGAGGATCATGGTGTTCGGGCGGGGCAAGGCCCGGTTCTGGTCACAGGCGCATCCGGAGGTGTCGGATCGGTGGCGACAGCGATCCTTGCCAATCTGGGTTATGAGGTCGCAGCGGTGACCGGAAGGCCGGATACGGCGGACTATTTGCGCCAGCTTGGAGCAACACAGATCGTTGCGCGAGAGGACATCAACGAGACCGTTAAACGCCCGCTTGAGGGGGAAACCTGGGCTGGGTGCATTGATGCTGTTGGCGGAGAGATGCTGGCAAGGGTGTTGGGCCAGCTAAAATATGGCGGTTCGGTCGCAGCTGTTGGGCTGGCCGGTGGGACTGCGTTGCCGGCTTCGGTCATCCCGTTTTTGCTGCGTGGAGTAAATCTGTTGGGCATCGACAGCGTTATGCAACCCTATGACAACAGGCGGCGGGCGTGGTCGCGGATTGCCACTGATCTGCCGATGGACAAGCTCGAGGCGATGATCCAGCCCGCGACTTTGGCTGATCTGCCAGGCCTGGGTCGTGATATCCTCAAAGGGCAGGTGCGTGGGCGGGTCGTTGTTGACGTGAACGCCGGCTAAACGGGATACGTGCTCTGAACCGGAGCGCGTATTTCAATCATTGTACTATCTGGCATCCATCGCTGCATGCTTTGACAAATCGTTGTGGAATGATACCCAGATCATATCATCACGCCCTTCCTGACCAAGGACCGCCATTATGCCCAACGCCGCCCGTCTTGTCGCCGCCGTCTGTTTGGCCATTCTTGCGTTCATTGTGTCCGGTCAAATCATGCCGTTGATGCCCGAAGGCACGGATTTCGGCTATTTTACTTACATTAACATCGGATTGGGTCTTGTGGTCGGTTGGATTGTCATGGGTAAACGCGCCGGAAAAGGCACGACGACGGCGATCAACAACGGTGTTACCGGCACGGTTACTTTGCTGTTTTGGGGGCTTTTTGTGCAAGGCAGCTATAAAATGTTCAACAAGGCCATGAAACACGCCTATGATGGCCCGTTTGAGGCGTTGCTTGCGATTTTCAAAATCGGTGCTGAATTTGGCATGACGATTTTGGTTCCACATGTCATCGCAACTTTAGTGATTGGGGCCATTATCGCAGGGCTTGCGGCTGAATATGCGTCAAAGAGGTGGCGCTAGGTGATTGCTTTCAGATAATCAGTGGCTTTGCGGAACAGGATGAAGACAATTGTTTTTGGGGTCTGACGCAGGGCATTGACGCAGGGCATTGACGCAGGGCATTGATGCAGGTGGTTGATTCCAACCGGTTTCACGATCTACCATAGCTTATGTTCATCGGTTGGTTGGTAGCTGACCGTGATTGGCCGCGCTTGATGGCTTGAGGTCCGGGCAGGGCAGGGCTACATCATTGAGCGACATTTAATTTAGGGGATATCATGCGTATTGCACGTGATCTGGCCGAAGCCGTTGGAAATACACCCTTGATCCGATTGCGTCGGGTCAGCGATGAAACCGGATGTGAAATTCTGGGCAAAGCCGAATTTATGAACCCCGGTCAGTCGGTCAAGGATCGCGCGGCATTGTTCA
>JAHRVZ010000183.1 GCA_019090405.1 Paracoccaceae bacterium | reverse complement strand
TTCTGAACCCGCCCCGGAAATACCCATCGCGGGCTTTTCCAGTCGACGCAACAAAACGCCTGCGCAGGACAGTGCGCCCCCAGCCAAACCGGTTGCCGACCCAGTGGTCGAACCAGTGGTCGAACCAGTGGTCGAACCTGATTTGCAATCTATCCCCAATGCCTCACCCACGATCACAGCTTTGCAAACGGACGGGCCGCAATCCCCTGTGGAAATGCCATCTTTGTCAGGGGCATTACGTCATCAGGATGTGTCTGGGCCGGTTTCAACAGATGCTCAGATTAGGACCACACCAGCTGAAACAGAGCCACCAGAGGCTGCGGTTGCTGTATCATCTCCACTAAGCGAATCCATTGCGCCCCCAAAGGTAGAAACACCCGAAATCAGAGGTGGTTTTTTAAGCCGTCGCAAGAACAAATCAGCCGCCGCAACGGCAACTCGGATTGCCCCTGTGGTACACCGTGTGGCGCCGATAGAATTGTCAACAGCGGTTGCCAGCAGTGTCGATGTGCCAGACGAATCCCAGCGAATGACAGTGTTCGGCGCCCGGACGGACGCTAAAGTTGGCGGAAAACCCAGGTATCTTGGTTTGGTTCTGACCGCCGTGTTGCTGCTGTTTCTGGCCGGAATTGCAGCCTGGGCCTCGTTGGTCATGGATACAAAACTGTCTAGATGGCTGTTTCTTGATCCAGCTGAGTCCGAGCTTGCAGCAGAACCGGAACCCGTCAAGGAAACACCGGTCGTCGCATCTTTGCCGCCCACCGACCCCGTTTTAAGTGATACAGATGCCGCCGTGCTGGACGCATTGCGCGAAACAGAGCAACCAACCCAAACCGAGACTGAAACCGAAACCGAAATCGCGCCTATGGAGGTTGTGACCTACCCTGAACTTGAAGCGCCGCAAGGGTTGGTAACACCGGCAATCATTGGTCTTGATGATTTGTATATTGCCTCGATTGATCGCACTGATCTGTCCCATGACTCAGTGGCATTGCCGTCGCTGGCCAGCCTGAACACCGATATTGTGCCGGAATCGGTTGCTTCGCCGGTGTCGGCGGGAACTGAATTTGCGTTGGATGCACGCGGGCTGGTTACTCCTACTGTCAATGGAACGGTCAATCCTGATGGGGTGATTGTCTATCTGGGTCAGCCTCCTGTCCGACCACCACCAACTCCGGCGCGGGATGATCCGGAGGCCGAGACAGAAGAGGTACAAACCTATCTTGCCGGGCTGCGGCCGCTGTCCCGGCCCGACGATCTGGTAGAACAGCATGAGCGTGCAAAACTGGGTGGACTGACCCACGCAGAACTTGGCCGGGTGCGCCCCTTGTTGCGCCCTGATTTGCCAAAGGTTGCCGACCCTTCGCAGACGGCTGGCACCAAACTTGCCGTTGCGGTATCGGTTAAGCCATTGCTCAGACCCGCAAATCTGGATCTGACTTCCCGATCCTCAAATTTGGGCTCAACAGCAAATATATCGCAAGCCGCGACAATTGCGCCAGCCACGGTTAGCCCCAAGATCCCGTCGTCTGCTTCGGTGGCACGTCAGGCAACACTGGACAATGCGATCAACCTTCGCAAAATCAATCTGATCGGCGTTTACGGAACGCCTGCCGACCGCCGCGCGCTGGTGCGCCTGCCAAGCGGTCGATACAAGAAAGTCAAAGTCGGAGACAGCATCGACGGCGGCCGCGTTCTGGCGATCAGCGACAGCGAAATGCGCTATCAAAAAGGTGGTCGCAACATGACGCTGAAAATCCCCAACGGCTAGGGTCGATCCATCAGGCGACCACGATCTCTCCATTGTCGATCTGTTCCTGTTCGATGGATTCAAACAAGGCCTTGAAATTGCCTTCGCCAAAGCCATCATCCCCTTTGCGCTGAATGAACTCGAAAAAGATCGGACCAATCACCGTTTTTGAGAAGATTTGCAAAAGGATACGGGTTTCGCCGCCGTCCACAACGCCCTCGCCATCAATCAGGATGCCGAATTTCTTCAATTTTTCGATAGGTTCTTTGTGACCTTTCACACGCTCATGGCTTAGGTCGTAATATGTGTCTGGCGGGCCAGGCATGAATTTGATGCCCTTGTCAGCAATCCGGTCAGTCGAGGCATAGATATCATCCGTGCCCACCGCGATATGCTGAATGCCTTCGCCTTTATACTTCTTCAGATAGGCGACAATCTGGCCGATTTCACCACGATCTTCGTTAATTGGAATGCGAATGCGCCCGCAGGGCGAGGTCAATGCACGGCTAAACAGACCCGAATGTTTCCCCTGTATATCAAAGAACCGGATTTGTTTGAAATTGAACAGATCACCGTAAAATGTGAACCATTTGTCCATGTTGCCCTTGAACACGTTATGGGTCAGGTGATCGAGATAATAAAACCCGTCGCCACGCGGCTTGGACTGCCCAAGCCAGTCAAATTCGACGTTGTAGGGGCTGGTGTCGTAATACTGATCTATAAAGTAAATCAGCGAACCTCCGATACCTTTGATCGCCGGCACATCCATGGTTTTACCCTCGCCCAGATAGGGCTT
>JAHRVZ010000182.1 GCA_019090405.1 Paracoccaceae bacterium | reverse complement strand
GTCTGGTCGGTTTAGCGACGCAGGCCCAGACGTTTGATCAGGTCCTGATACCGGGCCTCATCGTTGCCTTTGACGTAATCCAGCAATTTCCGACGACGTGCGACCATTTTCAAAAGGCCACGACGACCGTGGTTGTCTTTTTTGTGGGTTTTGAAATGCTCGGTCAAAGTCGCGATACGCGAACTAAGAACGGCTACCTGAACTTCGGGCGAACCTGTGTCGCCTTCTTTGGCACCGTATTCTGACATGACGCGGGCTTTGTCTTCTTTTGTAATCGACATCGGGGTCTCCTTTTAGAAAAGGTTAGAATGAATGGCGCAGGCCGGGATGTCGTCCAGCACAGGCCCATGGAGAAATCCGCAACCACCCCACCAAACCGGCGGAATCACTACGGATGGGCGCGTATAGGCGTATTTGTCAGGGATGGCAAAGGGATTCGGCGTCAGGCCGCGTCTAGACCGAAAAGACCTATGTCATTGTGGTCCAGCAGAACAATATCGTTCGCACTTAGCGGCTGATCGCCAGATACCGAGGCTATTTCAACGCCGTTCACAATAATATGTGAAAGACCGGCGGTGGTGTCATCGGCAATGACTTCGATATCAGGGTTGGGAGAGGTTTGTAGATCCCAAACCACGATCAATTGATCTTCGGCTGCATCATAGTCGGTCATGCTTGCCGGTGCGTCCGCTGTGATCCAATCGCCAAAGACAACGGTATCAGACCCCTCACCGGCTGTAACGACATCTGCCCCGCCCGCAACGATCAAATCATCGCCACTGCCGCCGTTCAAATAGTCCATATCGGTTTCTTCAGAGCCTTCATCGGATGACAGGCCAATGAGGACATCATTGTCATACCCGCCAAAAAGCGTGTCCTGACCTTCTCCGCCACCTAGGGTGTCATCGCCAATCCCACCGTGCACCGCGTCGGCGCCATCGTCCCCCGACAAGATATCGTCGCCGTCACCGCCATACAGCGTGTCATCGCCGTCGCCGCCGTTTAGCTGGTCATCATCATTGTGGCCATAAATGTCATCGTCCCCGTCGCCGCCAAAAAGGATGTCGTCACCATCGTCGCCATGCAAACTGTCCATGCCGTCACCACCGGCAATTTCATCTGTACCAATCCCGCCATAAAGATCGTCGCGTCCGGCGCCGCCATCAATGGTATCGTTGCCTGCATAGCCATTGATCTGGTCATTCCCGTCACCACCAAGCAGGGTTTGATCATCCTGTGTGCCGACAATGGTTTCACCTGCGGTTTCACCTGCGGTTTCACCTGCCGGATCAGGGTCGGTTTCGGGCGTGGGTGTATCGGTGACAAAATCTAGCAGGTCAGTTTCGCCGGGTACGGGATCATCCGTTGAAACATCATCAGAGGCCACCTCATCAGAATCTTCTGCAAGGGTGCTAAAGGTAACGCCACCCACAGCCAAAAGACCAAACAGACTTGCCAACATCAACATATCATCGCTCCGCGTGGAATGCGCCTACCGGCTGGTATTCAGCCATAGCGACACGCCTTGGTCAAATTCTATTCGACCATATGGTTAACGGCTGGAAAGGTTTGGCCAAGGCAACGGAGTCTGCCGATACGCGATATATAGCGGGTGTTTAGGGTGCCCATCTTTGGTCAGTCCCAGATGATGCAAGGGGTTACCAATGTTCCGCAGCAATGCCTCGACTGCAAGGCCGCGATCCAGATGTGCCCCATGGGTGCCCCATCCTGCAATCACCTGATCCGCCCAATTGGCACCTGCAAGGATCGCGGCATCATTTTCTGGCCCAACCGGGTCTTTTGCCGCGCGCATTTTACGGGGGTCCGTGTCCCGCCAGGCAAAGATGTTCGTAACCTGAAACGCGCCAAACCCCAGCGTGCGCGCGCGTCTTTCGCAACGTTCAACCGTGGGGTCATTCTGCACTTCGGTAGCGGTAGAAGGGTTCAGCATGACAAACAATGCCTTGCGCCCATCGGCGTCCCAAATCCGGGTGAGGCTATAGCGATAAAGTTCGCAGTCGGAATAAACTGCAGTAGAAGGCGCATCGCCTTTGGTATGGGTTCGGGTAATCATGCCGAAGGTATAGGCGACTGACTGCCGGGTCGAAAGCGAAACCTCAGGGTTGAACGAACACACGGCTGGGATGCAGTTCGCCTGCTTTGTAAACACCTACGGCAACGGCCTGCCCGTCTAGCGACGCCCAGCATTCGTCGCCATATTCAACGTCCGATGCCAACACCATCCCCGGATTGCCATTGCGCAATTTTGCGGCCCCTTCAGGGGTGCAGCGCAGTTCGGGCAAATCAGACAAACCCTGTTCCAGGGCGCGCAAATGGGAATCAAGTTCCGGAGTACGGGCCATTTCTTCGACTTGATCCAATGTCAGGCCATCTTCGACCTCGAAAGGGCCAGACCAGATACGGCGCAATGATTGCACGTGGCCAAAACAGCCCAATGCCTGTCCAAGATCACGGGCAATGGCGCGCACGTAGCCGCCTTTGCCGCAGGTCATTTCCAGCATCACATGATCGGCATCGGGGCGATCGGTCATCACCAGTTCTTCGACCCAAAGAGGACGGGCGGACAGGGTCACGTCTTCGCCATCCCGGGCCAGTTTATAGGCGCGTTCGCCGTCAATTTTGACGGCGGAAAATTTGGGCGGCACTTGCATGATGTCGCCGACAAACTGGCCCAAAGCGCTGCGAATGTCATCGTCAGAGGGGCGCGAATCGCTGGTGTTTATCACCTCTCCCTCAGCATCATCGGTGTTGGTGGCGGCACCCAGTCTGACGGTAAAGGTATAGGCCTTTAACGCATCAGTAATATAGGGGACGGTTTTGGTGGCCTCGCCAATTGCAACGGCCAGTACTCCGGTTGCGTCCGGGTCCAAAGTCCCGGCGTGTCCGGCCTTTTTCGCGTTCAGCGCCCAGCGCACTTTGTTCACCACGGCCGTAGATGTTGGACCGGCGGGTTTGTCGATCACCAGCCAGCCGGAAATATTGCGTCCTTTGCGTGCCATGTGATGATCTCCTGTGCAGGTGCAAAGCGCGGGTTTTAGGGCCGTGTTGCGGGGTGGTCAACAGGGTTTAGGCGAATGCAAAATCAGGTTGACGATCTTGGCAGCAAGTCCTTTAGTTCGACTTGGGAACAACCACACCTACAATCGGACCCATGCGGAAACCGGAATCATGCCGATCTACGTCGGGTGCATAAAGCCGCGAGACATTGCCGTCAAAATACAGTGCACTGGGAATATCCAAGCCATCCCTGAACAGGCTTCCAAAGTCGTGAAACGTCACTGCATTGCGGGAAATGACAAAGACCACGCGCTGGCCGTCAGCGGTTGTCCCGACGCCATTGCGCAGATAGCGCGAGGTACTGTCAGGCAGGAACCGTGGATGCAATTCACCTTCAATGACCAGCATCGGACCGGATTGGGTGGCGTATTGGCAGTTGGGTGATTGTTCGACAAAGGTCAGTGTTTCAATCACGTCAGCCCGATCTTCGGAAACGCAGAAAACCCCATTGGGCAGCAACCCGAAATTACCCGGACCCGCATTTGGTATAACGCGCATCTTTTCGTTGTTGTTTTCGACATAATGACCCACCGGAGAGCGGTCGGTATGATACATCCCGGCATTCATTGCGAAACTTAACTGTTCGCCCTGACCCGCAAGCGCACGATCCACAGAGGTAAAGTGGCCGTATGGCGCCCCCTTGTTATCATTCAAAAACAGACGCAAATCATCTGTTGCCATGTCTACTTCGCAAGTAGTGTACAGGTTGCCCGAATATTCGACATCTTCGCAAGTTCCAGCGTAGGCCGGGCCAAAAACGGCGCATGAAATTACTATCAGGGCCGCGCGGATCACTCGTCCAGATCGCGGCGCACCGCGTCCTGTGCCAGAATTCGGCGGGTGTCGTCCATCCGATCAAAGGTTTCGTCCAGCTGAAACCGCAGATCCGGAGCATATTTCAACGCCAGCTTTTTGGAAATCGCACGGCGCAATTCACCTTTGTTGCGGGCGAGCAATTTCAGCACGTCTTCTTGGCCGCGTCCGCCAAGTGGTAAAACATAAGCGGTGGCAATCTTTAGGTCAGGCGAGGTGCGAACCTCTCCGACGGTGATCGACAGGCGGTTCAGGTCGGGATCATGGACGTCACCACGCGCCAACACATCAGACAACGTCC
>JAHRVZ010000181.1 GCA_019090405.1 Paracoccaceae bacterium | reverse complement strand
TTGACCAGCCCGTTGATGTCACCGAACGTATCCAGAGTGAATTTCACCATCTGGTCGGGAAAATCCACATCCCCCACATCGCCCACCAGCGGCGCGCAGGCATCACCGATCAGTTTGGCGGTTTCGTTGGCGCCATCGGCATTCATATCAACCGCTACAACGCGCGCGCCAAGGTCGGCGGCAAGGCAGGCAACGCCGCGGCCAATTCCCTGACCTGCGCCAGTGACAATGATGACGCGTCCCTCTAGTGACATTGGATTATTCATGGTTCTCTCCTTGTTGTGCCGATGGTTGGCAGGCCAGATGATGCCCGACTATTTCAACCGGCTATTTTAGATCTGAAAATGCGATGTCCTTGTCCAGCCGGACCTCAGGAGGCATGCCCAATATCCGCTCGGCAATGATGTTGCGCTGAATTTCATCCGATCCGCCGGAAATTCGGTTGCCCGGAGCGGTCAGATAATCGCCCCGCCAAAGCCCGGTTTGATCCGTTGGACTATCGCCAATACCCGCCGCTCCGCCGGTCAGTTCCAGTGCAAAACCGGCCATTTCCTGACGCAGTTTACCCAACAGAAGTTTGCCGATTGATCCCTCGATCATCGGTTCTTTATCACGCGACAGGGCGGTCATGATGCGATAGCTGGTGAATTCCATACCGCGCTGGCGGCTGGCGAATTCGGCGATTTTGGCCCGCACCTGATTGTCCTCGATCGCAGGACAGCCATTCAGCGAAACACTTGCCGCGAGCGGGATCAGTTCTTCGGCCCGCATGCCACCAACCGAGCGACCAATCGCCAAGGTGTAGCGTTCATTTGTCAGTGTGGTCATCGCCACGCGCCAGCCCTGATTCAGTGGGCCAAGCCGGTCGCTGTCGGGGATTCTAAGATCATCCAGAAACACTTCGTTGAAACTGGAATGTCCTGAAATCTGTTTGATCCGGCGCGCTTCGATGCCGGGGGAATCCATCTTGACGATGAACATGGTCAGACCTTTGTGTTTGGGCACATCCGGATCGGTGCGCACCAGCAAGATGCCGTAACCGGAATAATGCGCCCCCGAGGTCCAGATCTTCTGACCGTTTATCACCCAGTCATCACCGTTGCGCCGCGCCCGCGTGCGGATACCGGCAAGGTCCGAACCGGCGGAAGGTTCGGAAAACAGCTGACACCACACGCCTTTACCGCTGAGCAGGGTCGGCAGAATTTCGGTTTTCTGGGCCTCGGTGCCATGGGCGATCAGGGTCGGGGCAACAAGGCCAGAGCTGACAACAAAGATGTTGGGCGGTACTTTAAAGTTGCCCTCTTCCTGGTTCCAGATGATTTGCTGCATCTCATTGCCGCCGCGGCCGCCATGTTCACGCGGCCACGTAATTCCGGCCCAACCGCCATCGGCCTTGCGTTTTTGCCAGGCCTGCGAGGCGGTCACTTCTTCGGGCGTATTGGCCATAAAAGCGTCCTGCAGCTTTTCGCTGCCATCGCGGGGCGTAGCGTTGGCATCAAGCCACTTGCGGGCGTCTTTGCGGAATGCGGCTTCTTCTGGGGTGTCGCTGAAATCCATGTCATCCGGCCTTTTTGGTCAGTGTTTCCGGGGTCTTGAGAGCACCTAGCAGGCGCTCGCTCCAGATGGTTGAGGGGCCAAGCATCGCCTTGAGATGCCAGCCGCGCCTGAGAAACAGATGTGGGTTCGCAACCCAAGTATAGCCGATGCCGCCATGTATCTGGATCGATTCTTCGCAGGCGAACTGGCAGGCGTCCAGCGCGGTCAGGCGGGCGCAGGCGGCGGCTTCGGGCAGGCGTTCATCGTCTTCGGCCAAGGCCCAGGCGCCGAAAAATGCATTGGATCGGGCCAGTTCGATCTTGGCAAACATATCGGCCATGCGGTGTTTGAGCGCCTGAAATCCGCCAATTGGGCGACCGAATGCGGTGCGTTCCAGCGCGTATTTAGTCGAGATATCCAACGCATGTGCCGCAACGCCAAGTTGTTCAAACGCCACCAGAACTGCGGCGCCATCAATCAGCCGGTTAATAGCGGAACCATCCGCCCCCACCAATTGATCGGCTGCTACATCATTTAAGGTAATGCGCGATTGCGGGCGTGTTGGGTCCATCGCGTCAAGCGGTTCAACGCTCGCACCTTTGGCCTTAAGATCAACAACATAAAGACCGGACGCGCCGGTTTCATCCTGCGCGGCGACGATGGCAACATCGGCCACGTCGGCATCTGAAACCGGGGATTTCACCCCGCTGATTTTTCCACCGACCACCTTGGCCGAAACGTCTCCCGGCGCAAATCCTGCGCCTTCGGCCAGCGCCACGGTGATGATTTTCTGCCCCGTGGCCAAATTCGGCAACAGCGCCGATTTTTGATCCGCGTTACCATATGCCACAAGCGCCGGGATCGCCAGATATTGCGCGGCTCCAAACGGGATCGGGGCCAGCGTGCGACCGATTTCCTGAGCCAGTACCGCCAGTTCAACCGCGCCCATACCGGCTCCGCCATAATCTTCGGGAATTGTCACCGCCAGCCAACCGCCTTCGGCCATTTTGGCCCACAGATCACGGTCAAACCCGGCGCTTTCGTCCAGCATTTCATGGGACTTTTCAAATGAGGTGTGCCCATCCAAAAGCCGCGCGACGGCGTGCCGGATTTCCTCTTGATCGTCGGAAAAATCGAAATTCATTGCGTCTTCTCCTTTGTGGCGGACTTGCAGCGGTGTTGAAAACTTCAAACCCCAGTCAATCTAACCCTAGTCAAAAGGGCTAGCGGCTGATTCTGGCAGCGGCAATGATTTTCACCGCTGCCCAGAAATTCGCATATATGTGGAAACGTTTGACGCTTTGGTTACGTCAGATCAGTCAGACGTTGCTTTGCATCTGCGTATTCACGTTCAAGACGCGCCACCAGATCGCCCGTGGACACCACCGCATCCACCGCACCGATCCCTTGCCCCGAACCCCAGATATCGCGCCAGACCTTTGGCGAACTATTCTCGGACGTCAGGTTCATCTGGTTTTTCTCTGTCGGCAGGTTGTCCGGGTCCAGACCCTGACGCGCAATCGAAGGTTTCAGATAGTTGGCGTTCACACCGCTAAAGTGGTCGGTCAAAACCACGTCGTCAGCCCCGCAATCGACGATCATCTGCTTGAAATCGTTGACAGCGTTGGCCTCTTGCGTGGCAATAAAGGCGGAGCCAATATAGGCCAGATCTGCGCCCATTGCCTGCGCCGCCAGAACGGATCCCCCAGTGGCGATTGCCCCGGACAAGGCCAGCGGCCCATCAAACCAGCTGCGGATTTCCTGTATCAGCGCAAAGGGTGACTGGCCGCCCGCATGGCCGCCCGCACCGGCGCAGACCGCAATCAGCCCGTCTGCTCCCTTGTCGATGGCTTTGTGGGCGAATTTGTTGTTGATCACGTCATGCAGGACCAATGCGTCAACGGAATGCGCCGCCTCAAAGACATCTTCGCGTGCACCCATCGAGGTGATCCAAATCGGCACTTTCCATTTCGCAGCAATTTCCACGTCGCGTTCGATTCGGTCATTAGAGCGATGCACAATCTGGTTAATCGCAAACGGGGCCGCCGGATTGTCGGGGTTGGCCTGATTGTAGGCGTCCAGTTCTTCGGTGATCTGGCGCAGCCAGGTTTCCAGCAAAGGCGGCTCTCCCTTGGCCTCGCGGGCGTTCAGGGCGGGAAAGCTGCCGACCACACCGGCCTTGCACTGGGCGATAACAAGTTCAGGTGTCGAAATGATGAACATCGGAGAAGCGATGACCGGCAAGCGCAGGCCATCAAAAGCGGGGTGAAATGACATATATGTGATTTTCCTTATTTTACAGGGTGTTAGGCTTACTTTTTCTACCATACAGTCGGCTTTCCGGACGGCAGAGTCAATTCCGAACAATTGTTAGGATTTTCATTAGGTGAAACCAGACTTGTTTGTTAGCGTTTGGAAACGCCCTGACTCTTTCCGAGTTCTAGAGACCACAAATGAAGTCTGCCGGGGTCACAGGGGGCGTGCCGGGGCGCGCAATAAAGGAGGCTTCATGCCGTTGAGATACGACAAAACCGGAAATGTCGGGGTGATGACCATCGACTTTCCGGAAAAGCGAAACGCCCTGAGCTATGCGGCCCGTCTTGAAATGGAGAGGGTCGCGACCGAAATGCGCGATGACCCTGACGTGCGTGCCATAGTGATTGCCGGAGTGCCCGGAGCGTTCTGTTCCGGCGGTGATGTCAGTTCCTTTGGCAAGGCTACTCCGGTTGAAATGCGTGATCGTTTGAAACAGCAACATCGCGTGACGCGAATGTTGTATGACATGGAAAAACCCATCGTTTCGGCGGTGGACGGGCCGGCCTTTGGGGTTGGGTTCAATCTGGCGCTGCTTAGCGATTTGATTCTGGCGTCGCCAAAGGCGAAATTCTGTCAGGTGTTTTCAAAGGTGGGGATCGTGCCTGATGGTGGTGGTCTGTACCTGCTGGCGCGCATTGTTGGCGTTCAGCGGGCCAAGGCGATGTTTTTTCTGGCCGAAACGATCAAAGCCGAAGAGGCTAAGACATTGGGTATCGTTCACGCCGTGCGCCCGTCCGAAACCATATTGGATGACGCCATGAAATTGGCCACTGAACTGGCCGCCGGACCAACCCGCGCATTCGGTTTGGGCAAGGCGATGCTGAACCGTGGTCTGGATATGGATTTCAGTTCCTACCTCGAACTCGAAGCCGTGGGCGAGGCCTATATCATGGAAACCGAAGACCATCAGAACGCGATCAAAGCGTTCCTTGAGAAACGCAAACCGGTCTTCAAAGGGCGCTGATAGATGACAGTGAACACCGAACAGACACAGCAATCCAACCAGCCGCTTGACGGGTTAAAGGTGATTGACATGGGGCAGGTATACCTTGGCCCTTATTGCGGCCTGTTGTTCGGGTTTTTGGGTGCCGAAGTGATCAAGGTCGAAGGACCGGGTGGTGATCCGATCCGTTTTCAGACCCGCGCGGGCGAAAACCCTGCGGCGATGATGCTGAATTCCAACAAGAAAAGCGTCACTCTGGATTTGCATGACGACACCGACCGCGCCGCCTTTCTGGAACTGGTGGCAGATGCCGATGTGTTGATCGAAAATTTCCGGCCCGGCACGATGGAACGTCTTGGCCTTGGCTTTGATGATGTGTTGCATTCGCTCAATCCCCGTCTGGTTTATGGCTCGGGCAAGGGGTACGCGGCGGATTCTGAATGTCATGATGCTCCGGCAATGGATTTCCCGATTCAGGCCTATACCGGGTTGATGGCCGTCACCGGTTTTGGCGACGGTCCGCCCGTTAAATCAGGCGCGGCGATTACCGATTTCATGACCGGCGTGCATCTGTACGGCGGTATTTTGGCGGCTCTGCATGAACGCGGCAAAAGCGGAATGGGCCAAAAGGTCGAAGTGGCGATGCAGGATGTGGCACATCACGCGCTGGCATCGAATATATCGGGCTATATCTTAAGCCCCGACAATTTCGTTGAACGCGCTGGCAACAGTCAGGGCGTTCTGGAAGTAACACCTTATGACATATATCCGGCCTCGGACGGGTCGGTGGCAATCATGTGTCTGGTTGACCGCCATTGGGCCTCAATGGCGCGGGCGATGGGCGCGCCGCATCTGGCAACTGACCCGCGCTATGAAGGCAATATCGAACGCACCAGACGGCGCGCCGAAGTGGATGCCATTGTCAGCGCCTGGACCGGGGTGCAAACCCGGTCCGAGATATTTGCCGCCCTTAATCAGGCCAATGTTCCCTCAGCTCCGGTGCGCCAGATCAGCGAAATCGCCCGTGACAAAGACATGGTAAAACGCGGCATGATCACCGAAGCGCCGCACCCGGAACTGGGGTCAGTGCCGGTGCCAGGTTCGCCGTTCCGGTTTTCGCGCCATGCCAACACCAAACCGCGCCGCGCTCCAGCGGCCGGGGAACACACCAACGAAGTGCTTGGCCGTGGGCCAGTATTAGATAGCGCATCAAATATCACATCAGACATCACAGAATAAACATCAGAATAAGGAATACCCCATGGTCTCTTTTCAACTTGACGCCGAACTGGAAGATTTTCGCCACACGGTACGCAACCTTGCCGAAACCGAATTCGCCGAAAAAGCTGCCTATTGGGATGAGCACGAAACCTTTCCGACGCCGAACCGCGATAAGCTGGCGGAACTGGGCTATTTGGGCATGTTCGTGCCCGAAGAATACGGCGGATCGGGCGCTCCGATCATTCAGGGGGCGGTGTTTTTGGAAGAAATGGCACGGGTGTGTTTCAACACGTCGCTGGTGTGTCAGCTATATCTGAACGGTCCGGCACGGGCGATTAACCAACTGGGCACAGACGAGCAGAAAAAACGTCTGTTGCCGGGTGTGGCACAGGGCAAGACCTTTATCGCCATCTCGATCAGCGAACCCGAGGCCGGATCAGCCGTCACTGATTTGCGCACAACGGCCGTTGAAGATGGTGATGGGTGGCTGCTGAACGGTGCAAAATGTTTCTGCACTGGCGGTCATGTTGCCGACTACCTGATGGTTTTCGCCCGCTGCGCCGGATCAAAAGGCGCCAAAGGTATCGGCGCGTTCCTGGTCAATATGAAGAACAAGGGCGCCACTGTCGGCCATATTTCCAAGAAGATGGGAGGGCGCGGTCTGCCCGAGGCCGATATCACTCTGGATAATTACCACGTTCCACCCGAGGACGTTCTGCTGGTTGGCGATCCCGGAAGCTCAAAGTCCTTTGGCCTGTTGATGAGCTCGTTTGGCCCCGAACGGGTCGGCAATGCTTCGATGTGCATTGGTCTGGCGCAGGGGGCGTTTGATGCGGCCAAAGAATACAGCGAAATCCGCCACCAGTTTGGCCGCCCGATCAAGGAATTTCAGGGTCTGCAGTGGAAAATCGCCGATATGGCCACCCAAATTCACGCTGGCCGATTGATGGTTTACCGCGCGGCCACCAACGAGGCGGCCAACGGGTTCCCCGATCCGATGGATGCGACAATGGCCAAGCTGTTTGCCAACGAAATGGCGCAGAAAGTCACCAATGAGGCGCTGCAAATCCATGGTCACAACGGTTACACCCGTGAATATCCGATGGAAC
>JAHRVZ010000180.1 GCA_019090405.1 Paracoccaceae bacterium | reverse complement strand
TTGAGGCGCGTGGACGCAAACCCGGCGTCGCCGGTGGTACGTTGAATACAATGGTGACGCGCAGCAAAGATATCCGCCAGATGGTGGTTTACGGCTATGCACGATTGGTAGGGTATGACGCTGATTACACCCTGATGCCCGATCTTCTGGCCAGCTATGAAAACAAAGACAACAGGGTTTTTACACTGCATCTGCGCGAAGGCCATCGTTGGTCGGACGGGCATCTTTTTACGTCGGCTGACTTTGAATTCTGGTGGAATGACGTTGCCAACAACGAACACCTAAGCCCCGCAGGTCCGCCCGATTTTCTAAGGGTCGAGGGTAAGTTGCCCACAGTTACATTCCCTGATGAATTGACAGTGGTCTATGCCTGGGACGATCCCAACCCGAATTTCCTGCAATCACTGGCTCAGGCGCGTCCGCCGTTCATCTTTCGCCCGGCGCATTTCCTGAAAAAATACCATGAGAAATTTGCAGAAGCCGCAGCATTGGCCGTCGAAGTCGATGATGCCCGCGTCAATAGTTGGGCCGCTTTGCACAACAAGCGTGACAATATGTATAAGTTCGATAACCACGAGTTACCGACTTTGCAGCCATGGATGAACTCCACGTCGGGCAAAAAGATCCGCCATTTGTTCGTACGCAATCCATATTACCATCGCATCGACAAGAATGGCGTTCAGTTGCCCTATATTGATGTCGTCGAAATGGAGATCGTCGCTCCGGGGCTGGTTGCGGCCAAATCCAATGCCGGTCAGTCTGACCTTCAGGCACGTGGCCTTGGGTTTCGTGACATCGCAATTCTGCGCAAAGGAGAGGCAGATGGCGGCAATTACCAAACCTACCTCTGGGGCAGTGGTGTGGCCTCGCAAATCTCCATCTATCCAAATCTGAATGTTGATGATGAGGTCTGGCGCGCAGTGCTGCGCGATGTAAATGTGCGGCGCGCATTGTCATTGGCGATTGATCGCAATTCAATCAATCGCGCGCTTTACTTCAAGTTGGCGAAACCGGGGGCCATGACGGTTCTGCCGATTAGTCCGTTTTTTGAACAGAAAAACCGTGATGCCTGGGCCGCCTATGACATTGATGCCGCCAACGCCCTGTTGGACGGGGCCGGGTTGGACAAACGCAACGATGATGGCATTCGTCTTTTGCCGGACGGGCGCCCGGTTGAGATTGTCATTGAAACAGCCGGCGAGCGTCAAGAGGTCGAAAACGCTCTGCAAATCATCACCGACAACTGGGCCGAAGTTGGCGTGCGCCTGGTTATGCGCCCTCTGGATCGGGATATTCTGCGAAACCGTGTCTATTCGGGGACGTCAATGGCGGCAGTCTGGTTTGGCTGGGATAATGGGTTGCCACAGACCTATACGTCGCCTTCGCACCTTGCACCGCGGCATCAGGAATTTTTTGCATGGCCTAAATGGGGCCAGTATTACCAAACCAATGGCGAGGCTGGCACGCCTCCGGATTTGCCGGAAGCAATACGCCTGATGGAACTGGCGCATGATTGGGATCGTGCCGAAACGGACCAACAACGTGAAGAAGCATGGCGTGAAATGCTGGCGATTCACGCCGATCAGGTTTTTGGAATCGGTATTCTGGCCGAAGCGCCCCAGCCCGTAGTGGTAAATAACACCCTGCGCAATGTACCGGAACTGGCGATCTGGTCATGGGAGCCGGGCGCCCATTTTGGTATTCACCGACCCGACGAATTTTTCTTTTCTCCTGATGGGGACGGCTGATGGCCATACTAAAATATGCGATCTATCGGTTCGGGACCATGATCCTGACGCTGTGGGTTGTTTCCATTCTGATCTTTGCCATCATCAACCTGCCGCCGGGTGACTACCTTAGCAATCAGATTGCCGAATTGCGCGCCAGCGGCCAAACTTCGGGTGTCGCCAAGGTGGAATTTCTGCGCAAGGAATATGCGCTGGATCGTTCGCTGACGGCGCAATATCTGATCTGGGTTGGCTTTATCCCCGGCCCGCAAGGGTTTTCGGGCCTGATTCAGGGCAACTTTGGCTGGTCGTTCGAATTTGACAGACCCGTGGCCGAAATCGTCGGAGATTCGCTCTGGCTGACGGTTCTGGTTAATCTCGCAGCGGTTCTGTTCGTCTATCTGGTCGCCTTGCCTCTGGGTGTTCTGGCGGCTGCTAAATCCAAAACATGGGTGGATTATTCTGCTGCTTTTGTGGGCTATCTGGGCCTTGCCACGCCAAACTTTTTGCTGGCGCTGATCATGTTCTACTATGGTCACAAATATTTCGACCTGCCAATCGGCGGGCTGATGGACCCCTCATTTGAGGGCGAACCAATGAGTTTGGACAAGGTCAAATCAATCCTTGTCCATCTGATTGTTCCAACTTTTGTGATCGGCACATCCGGAGCAGCGGCGATGATGCAGCGTTTGCGCGCCAATCTGTTGGATGAGTTGGGCAAACCCTATGTCGAAACCGCCATCGCCAAAGGCATGAGCCCGCCACGCATGCTTGCCAAATATCCGTTGCGCATGGCGTTTAATCCATTTGTGGCTGACATTGGCAATCTGTTGCCATCAATGATTTCCGGATCGGTTTTGGTGTCTGTGGTGTTGGGATTGCAGACTATTGGGCCAACATTGCTGACCGCTTTGAAAACACAGGATCAGTTCTTGGCTGGGTTTGTTTTGATGTTCGTCGCCTTGCTGACATTGTTTGGCACGATGATTTCGGATGTCATGCTGATGCTGCTTGATCCACGGATTCAATATGAAGGGCGCGAAAAATGACTCAGCTGCCCGATGGTCGATTTGTCGACGACGAACCGTTTGATCCAAACGCCAATGTGCAAACGCTGGATCGCGCCGATCTGGATGCGCCAAATCTGGTGCTGGTCTGGCGCAAATTCAAAAAGCACCGGCTGGGCCTGATTTCAGGCATCTTCCTGCTGTTTTGCTATGTCATGCTGCCGTTTGTCGGCTTTATCGCGCCTTACACTGCGAACGAACGGAATTCAGAATATCTGTATGCACCGCCGCAATCGATTCATTATTACCACGAAGGCGAATTCGTCGGACCCTTTGTCTATCCAACAGTGTCCGAGGCCAACCTGAAAACTTTCCAGTGGGAATTTGTTGAAGACACCACGCGCCCCATGCCGCTGAAATTCTTTTGCGAGGCTGGTACCTACAATCTGGCTGGGTTGATCCCGACCAACCGGCATCTGTTCTGTGCGCCTGAGGGCGCGACGGTATTCCTGTGGGGGTCTGACCGTCTTGGTCGCGGAGTATTCAGCCGTATTCTTTATGGCGCTCAACTGTCGCTGACAGTTGGTCTGATTGGCATATCGGTATCCTTCTTTCTGGGGATTTCATTGGGCAGTATGGCCGGGTATTTCGGCGGTCGTATTGACTGGACGATTAACCGCGTAATCGAAGTTTTACGGTCCTTGCCAGAGTTGCCATTGTGGTTGGCCCTGTCTGCGGCAGTGCCGTCAAACTGGGGGCCTGTTTCGGTATTTTTCATAATCTCGGTTATATTGGGAATATTGGACTGGCCCGGACTTGCGCGATCTGTGCGGGCAAAATTCCTGTCCTTAAGAGAAGAGGAATACGTGCGCGCTGCGGAAATGATGGGGGCGTCGTCGAGTCGGGTTATTCGCAAACATCTGCTGCCGAATTTCATGTCTCATCTGATCGCCAGTGCCACGCTGTCAATCCCGGCGATGATACTGGGCGAAACAGCGCTGTCGTTTCTGGGTCTGGGCCTGCGCGCACCTGCGGTAAGTTGGGGCGTGATGCTGAACGATGCTCAGAATCTGACCTCAGTCGAGATTTATCCGTGGATCGCCATCCCGATGCTGCCGATCATCATTATCGTGTTGGCGTTCAACTTTTTGGGAGACGGGCTACGGGACTCGCTGGATCCGTATTCTGACTGAGGCTTGTACCTAACTTGCGTTTGCCATTGCGCGTTTATAGGCTTCCCGGGTGCGCATTGATTTTGCGTATTTCTGAATTTTTTCGCTTTTGACAGGAAACTTGGCGGAATAGGCCCAGTTCAGACAATGGCTGAACAAGATATCCGCGATCGTCATTTGGTCGCCAACCAGAAACGGGCCGGTCAAGCGGTTTTCCAGCTGTGCAAGGCTGCGGGCAAATTCCCATTGCAGGCTTTCTTTGACCTCGGGCACCCGGTGTTCTTTGGGCAAAGCAAAGCTATGTCGCGCCGCAGCCCATAAAACCGCATCAAATTCGTCCAGTATCAGCATCAGCATCGCATTCATTTGCGCACGTTCTATGCTGCCAAAGGGATAGGTCAACTGTCCGTGCTTATCAGCAAGATGAATCATGATCGCCACGGAATCAGTGATTATATCGTCGCCATCCTGTAGCGCAGGAACCTTGCCCGTTGGGTTTATCGCGCGAATGATGTCGCTTTGGGGTCGGCATTGGACAAGTTCGTAAGGTTGGCCCAGCTCTTCCAATGTCCAGAGAACGCGAAGTGTTCGGGTGGGGACAAGCCCATATACTTTGTACATCAGGTAACCTTGTTGGTGGATATGTCGCCAGCAATTCTGACAGCACGCCAAGTAACGTCAAGAGCAGATCAGCGTGGGCGCGCCAGCATGGACAACCGGATCAGCGCACGTTCCATCACCGCCATGGTTGGGGCTGTCTGATCAGCAGAGCGCAGTAACAAGTCAGTATCGGTCAGAACAGTCAGCGCAGTCTCAAGCCGCGCCGGACCCCAGGCGCTGGCCTGACGCACAATTCGGTCGCGACGCTGGCCAAAGGCAGGTGGGCGTAACCGCCCAACACCTGCACTGGGGCCGCCGGGGTCCGAGGCGGCGGTATACAGCGTGCGAAAATGCCGGGTTGCGCCGATGCAAAGGGACACGGCGTTGGTGCCTTGTGATTGCAGACGGCGGATTAGCGGGCCGATCTCGCCACTGCGGGCTTCGGCGACCACATTCAGCACTTCGTCGAGCGAAGCCTCGGTTGATGCCGGGGCACAAGCATCGACATCTTCGATGCTTAGAGGGGTCGTATCGCCAAGTTTATAAAGCGATATCTTTTCAACAGTGCGGGCAAAGTCACCTGGTCCAATGGCATTTGCCAAATCAGTAATTGCAGACATGACGTCGGTGGACAGGTTGTGCAGGTCAGCCTCTGCCAGAATACGTTCGATTTCGGCACGCGTTGGGGGGTTGTCGTAGATGCCAACAGCATAGGTGTTGCGATGGCCTTCGAACGCTTTTCGCAATTTCGAGCTGGCTTTCAAAGCGCCTGCTGTGACTATGATCTGGGCATCGCCGGTTTGCCATTCTTCCAAAGCCGCCAAGATGGGCGGGGCGGCAGCATCGGTGGTTTCTTCGATAAACACGGCGCGCAGGCCGGGGAAAAACCCAACGGCTTTGACCGCGTCCAGCAAGGCGGCAGGGTCTTTGCGCAGATCAGCCCCGGACATACGGGTCAGTCGCATTTCTTCTTCGGCATTTTTGCCTAACAAGGCGGCAAGAACCTGCTGGCGCTTGATTGCAACCCGCATGGCATCGCCACCATAGATCAAAAGGCCGGTGCTGTCCGGCTTGGGTTTGGCGAAATAGCCGGTCGCATCACGCGGGCTAAGTTTCATCCGGGAACCGGGACAGTAGCATAAAGCTGGTTGGCAAGCTGGTCGGCAAGAATTCTCATCAACCGCGAATAGGCGTCACGTTCAGATGCAAGGGTTTCAACCGCGTTTCCGGTCGCCGAATAGCCCACAAAATTGTCAACTTCACCAGAAACAACGATTGCCTCGGTATCGGCGTTGCGCAGGATATAGGCGACCTCTCCGACAATGCTATAGCGGGTAATATCGCCCTCGGCGGTGACCGCCTGACCCTGTGTTTCGGTCAGCAAAATATAGGAAAGCGTATAGATCGGAGCCTTGGTCTGGCCCAGAATCTGTTCCAGATCACGCACCAGAAAATAGCTGTGTTCGTCAACGGGTTCGTCAACCAGCACCCGACCGCGCAGTTCTGTTGCGGTTCCGTCCGGGCCATAAACCGGCGTAAACCCACAGGCGGCAAGGGCCGCAACAGCGGCTAGAACCAAAAAGATGCGGCGACTAAATGACGACATTCACAATCCGACCGGGGACAACGATGACTTTTTTAGGCGTGGCCCCGTCCAGCGCCTTTTGTACAGCCTGAACGCCAAGCGCGATTTTTTCAACCTCTGCTTTGTCCATATCACGTGGAACATTGATTTCGGCGCGGCGTTTGCCGTTGATCTGGATCGGCAAGGTTACAGTGTCATCAACCAGCATGGAGTCGTCGGCCTTGGGCCAAGGGGTTTTGGTAATCAGACCCTTATTGCCCAAAAGCGACCAGATTTCTTCGCAAAGATGCGGAGTCATAGGCGACATCAACTGCGCCAGTGTTTGAATTGCCTGGCGTTTGGCGGCGGCGCCAGCTTTGGACTTCGACAGGGTGCTGGTGAATGCATAAAGTTTGGCAATAGAGGCGTTAAAGCCGAAACTTTCGACGCCGCCAGTTACATCATGGATGGTTTTATGCATCTCACGCAGCAGCGCGTCGTCGTCT
>JAHRVZ010000179.1 GCA_019090405.1 Paracoccaceae bacterium | reverse complement strand
GGATACGTTCGTCATCTGCAATAAACGACGACAAGGCGTTCAAGGTGGTGGTTTTACCCGAACCAGTACCGCCCGAAACAATGATGTTAAGCCGACAAGATACCGCAGCTTGCAAATAGGCGGCCATTTCTTCGGAAAAAGCCCCGAAACCTACCAGATCATCAATGCCCAACTTGTCCTTTTTGAATTTCCGGATCGAAACCAGACTGCCATCAACGGCAACAGGTGGCACCATTGCGTTAAACCGCGAACCGTCTTGCAAACGCGCATCAACATAAGGGTTGGATTCATCCACCCGACGTCCAACAGCTGAAACGATCTTGTCGATGATCCGCAAAAGATGCTTTTCATCTTTGAAAGTCACGTTGCTGAGTTCCAGTTTGCCATCACGTTCGACAAATACCTGGGCAGGACCGTTCACTAGAATATCGTTGACCGAATCATCCCTGAGAAGTGTTTCCAGTGGGCCAAGTCCGGTCACTTCGTCGTAAAGCTCTTTGTTCAGCAACTGGCGATCTTCGCGATTAAGAACAATGCCGCGCTCTTCCAGAATTTCACCAGAGATTGTGGTGATTTCACTACGCAATTCGCTTTCCGAAGCGTGTTCAAGCGCGGCCAGGTTAAGTGTTTCCAACAGGGCGCGATGCAATTCCTGCTTGATTTCTCCCATTCGCTCTTTGCGTTTGCGGTCTTTGTCACGCGATTTTACTTCGACTTTAGGCTGTGGCATTGGGCGCCGCAAAGTTGCGCTTTCTTGTGCTGCGGCCACAGGCGCTGCCGCTTTGGTCTCTGCAATGTTGGTTACATTGGTTGCCACTTTGACCGGTTTGGTCGAACCTGTTTTTTTATATTTTGAAAACATACCCTTAACCCCTATCTGTATTTACGCTGCTTTAACGTCGTTTTGCCCAAGATCGTGCAGCGACTGCGCCAGTTTGGAAATTTCCTTGCGCAGTGGATTTTTAGGTGACGATGTTGCCAGAGGTAGACCATGGTCGCCGCCCTGCGTGACCTGCTTGCCGCCGTCAGGCAGTTGCAAGTCGATTGAAATACCAAGGCTTTCAGCCATCCGTTTGATGCGACTTTTTCCACTGAGATCGGTGAATTTCGGAGCCCGGTTCAGAGCAAACCGCAGTTTGTTGAACGGCAGGTCTTCGGCCTGTAATGCGCGCTTTAATCGCAAAGCGTTCTGGGCCGAGCGCATTTCAAGTTCAAGCATGGCAAAATATACGTGCGCAGCTTGCAGCACAGTTTCTGACCAGGATACAAGTGTCGACGGCATGTCGACGACCACGTAATCAAAGTGGCTGCGAGCCATTTCGATAACACGTTCAACATCTTCGGGGCCAACGATGTCCAGTGGTAACATATCTGCCGGCGCAGTCAGAACCTGAAGTTTGTCTTCAAAACTTAGTAGCGCCTGACCAAATATCTCTTCATCCATGTTTTCGGTGTCCGACAACATTTCATAAACAGCATCGCGACGCGGCAGATCCAAATAAGTCGAAATTGATCCATATTGAAGATCCAGGTCAACCAGGCAGACACTGACCGCTTCTTCAGACTGAATCGAGGCCAGCTCCCACGCCAGATTGACGGCCAATGTCGTGGCACCGGTTCCACCAGCCAACCCGTGGACCACAATTAGAGCACCTTCTTTTGAGCTGCCGGATTTGAGGCGGGGCGTGGTTTGTTCCTGAGTCTCCGGCTCAGAATCGGGTCTTTGCAACCGTTCAATTGCCGACTGAAGTTCCTTTTCAGGCAACGGGTAGGGCACAAATTCGTCCGCGCCTTTGCGCAACAGTTGATGCAGTGAGGCCGGAGTTACGTCTTCGGCGATCAGAATGACCTGAATGTTGCGGGATTTGGCCTGAGTGATGATTTCACCCATCAAAACCAGATTATCTTCGTCGTGTTCATCAATTGCTAATGCGACAAACTCAAGGGATTCTGCTTCGGGCTGGCCGAAAAAGGCCAAAGCCTCAGCAAATCCCAGATCACCCCAACTTTCACCCAGCGCCGCTTCCATATCTTCGATCAAAAGATCGAATTTCTGAACATCCCGGCTTACTGTGCAAGCCTTGATTGGGTTTGATTCTGTTTGGGCCACTTCACTGCTCATCGCCACTGTCCTTTATTTCACCAAGGCTTGGCAAAACATCAGGCAGGGCTTGCCCCAATCCGATTGTCCTGCTGCCACCTCACACCCAACTATCGGTCGGGCGCATGTTTCGTGTTAGGGACAGTATCGTTGCCAAAGTTGGCGACATTTAGGCGAAAAAAGCCCAATTGTTGGGAATTTGGCGACGATCAAGGTTTCGGAGCAATTAACGCTTATTCTTCATCTCCAGCGATATCGACGCCGGTCAGCACTGTTTCTGCCTGGGCGCTGGCGACATAGTCACGAAAGACGACTTGAGCGTATTTTCCATCCAAAATTGTAGGATGGCGTTTAACAAAACCCGAAACCTGGGTCACAGTGCGTCGATTCTTACGCTCGCGCCCCTGACTTACAATAAGAGGCTGGGTTTCACCAAAGGATGATACGGCTTCAAGTCGCGAACGACTGATTCCATGTCTGGTTAGAAACGCCACAACTGCGTTAGCCCGACGTTGGCCCAACCGCTGATTGTAAGATGCAGTTCCGACCGCATCCGTGTGACCATAAACCCTAAAGCGTACTTCGGGGAACTGACGAATCCAATCAGCTTGCTTGATCAGAATTTGCTGGGCCTGTGCATCAATTGCCGTGCTGTTGAATGCAAAATTGATAGTGCTTGGGACTTCTTCATCGAATCGTTTAGCCAGGCTTTCGGCATAGGCTATTGATCCGGACTGAACGCCGATATTGTTCATTGTCGCGGACCCAAAAGTCCCAACGTCCACTTGTGTTCCCGATTCACGCAACCATGAATTTTTAACCGGGCCTGCTGTATCGCCACATCCGCCGACGGCCACACAAAGGCCTAGTCCAACAATCAGTTTGTGCATTTCATCTGCCTCCGGTCAGTCCATGACATAGCCATAAGACCCATTGAAATCCTGTCGCGCAACTTCTTGTGCGGGACTATCGTTGTTGCGCCCAGTTGAACTGGTACGTCCAAATAAGAACAAATCGTTTTCGCTTGGTGGTCTAACCCGATCGGTCGGCAAAACAAGCGCTTCGCCACGCGTTGGTGTAACCAGATGCGCCGTTATGATGATCACCAGTTCGGTCTGGCTTCGTTGATAGTCGGTACTGCGGAACAATGTTCCCAAAACCGGCACATCTGCCAACCAAGGAAGTTGCGCCACGTTGTCCAGAAATGAATCTTCGATCAAACCGGCGATTGCAAAGCTCTCTCCATCACGAAGTTCGACAGTTGTAGATGTTTCGCGGCGGGTAAAGGCATCAATTTGAAAGCCGTCGATCGAAATGCCATTAGTTGAATCAATTGCCGAAACAGAGGCATTCAGTTCCAGATTGATCAGTTCACCATTGATTACGCGTGGGATAAAGTTCAGCTCAATACCAAAGGGTTTATATTCAACCGAAATTGTGTCCGACTCTTGTGCCACCGGCACTGGATATTCGCCACCTGCCAGAAATTTGGCCTCTTGGCCGGACAGGGCAATCAGATTGGGTTCTGCAAGAGTGCGCACAACACCCTTTTGTTCAAGGGCTTCAAGCAACAGGCCGACCTGGACAGATCCGACATTAAAGCCAAACAAAACCGCGCCAACGTTTTCGTTTGTAATCGGGATGTTTCCGGCCAAAGCGTTGCTTAGCGACAGTTGGTTATTCAAGGTGCCAACGCCGCCGTTCAAACCTACATCACCACCTGCAACACTACCGTTAAAGCCCAGTGATGCACTAAGAGATTTCGCCACATTTCGCTGCATTTCTGCAAAGCGAACCTTAAGCATGACCTGCTGTACGCCGCCAACACCCATCAAGTTGGAAACCCGTTCAGGAGCGTAACGCTCAGCAAGATCCAGCGCCCGCTGAAGGCGCTGAGAGCTGGACACAGTCCCTGACAAGACGATTCCGTCGTTGGCTGTGCGCACTTCAATCTTTTCACCTGGCAAAATCTGGCGAAGGCGTTCTTTGAATTCGGTGACGTCTGCTGCGACTCTTACCGTGACGTTGCTGATCAGCCGACCAGCAGGATCCAGTAGCGTCAATGTGGTCAGTCCCGGCGATTTACCCAGCACATATATAGTGCGGTCCGACAAAGACGAAATGTCAGCGATGTTTGGATTTGCTATACTTAGCTCGGCAAACGGAACGTCGCTTTCGACGACCACGGCCCGATTCATCGGAACATTAAGCGTTTGCTCTGTTCCTTTTTTGACGACCTGAAGGGTCTCAGCCTCGGCGATGCCGACAACTGGACCAAATACCAACGACAACCCTAACGCGGCTGCCCTAAACGATTCACAAATTTTCATGTGACCTGCCTCTCCGATCACGCCTCGATAATAGGGTCTTATTGCCCTGTCTTCTGGGCACTGTGGCCCAAATCCATTTTTTTTGCAAGAATCATGGACTTCTAGTCGTTTGTTTATGTGGATAACTGGCAACAATAATACGCGCGGAATATAGAATACCGCGCGTATGCTTTGAAAGTCAGGGAATTTTAGTCCGAGCAAGGGATGGGAATATTCATCACTTCGGCACCGCGACGCGTGCGAATTGTGCAAACTTTTTGCTCAACTTTATCTGGTGCTCGCTCTTCTTCGGAGATTCCAAGCAACGAATTCTGATCAATTTCGATGACAGAAGCGATGGTTTCATCTCCTACACCGACCAGAGCCAGCGACAAGCGACCTGTGGATTGTGCCTGTACCAAAGCAGCTACCTGACTTTGATTTGCAGAAACGGTAACGGTCCGGGCAATCAAAGCACCTTCCAGATTGCCACCAACGCTTTGGTCGATTGCAATCAACGGTACAGCGGATTCGATTAGACGGGTAATTTCACCACGATTACTTTCAGAAGTTCCGCGAAGGCTC
>JAHRVZ010000178.1 GCA_019090405.1 Paracoccaceae bacterium | reverse complement strand
TCGAACCCGTCACGCTGCCAAGTGGATGTGCGATGGGCAAACCGAATATAGGCTGCAACCCGCCCTTCGACAAAGCGGTTGAACCCGTCACTGTTAGCTATTCTTTTGCGCAGGCTCAAATCCAGTTTCCCTGTGTTAGGTGTTCTTCATAGTCCATGCAGACGCAGGCGCAATTGGATCCGCGTGTTTCTAGAGGGTTCTGTTGATACAAAATGGCGATATGGTTTCTAACTTGGTCAAATTTTCGCTTGAGTCCGTCGGCGCGCTGGCATACGACAAGCGCGGCCATAGGGGTATAGCTCAGCTGGTAGAGCGACGGTCTCCAAAACCGTAGGTCCCGGGTTCGAACCCTGGTGCCCCTGCCAATTCAATCACAGTGTTGGGTTTTGCCCATCGCCAAACCTATCATTTGATTTCTGGCCACAGGTCAGCATCAAGGTTTTCGCTGAACGGTTGCAGCAACTCGGCGTGTTGTTCCCACGACCCTAACGATTTTGTGTGTATTTTTTGACGAGCCTGAACAACAGACGCTGTTTGGACGGTCTTTTTATTTTGTTCCGGCTCTAACATAGAATCATGCCAATCAAGTTCGCAAAAATCAGCAATTTCACTTAGTTTGTTTTCAGTATCGCCAACAATGTCACGATAATGAACCGTCAGTATTTTGGACGGATATAGCGTTTTCCAATGCAACATATAGCGCCGGTACAAATTGGCGGCATGCGCCATCCAGCCAAAATCTGACGTGTATCTGGTTAGACCACCAGCCAAATGCGCTTTCCACATCGAAAACGCCACTTCCCGCGGGTCTCTTTCGATATGGATGAATTTGGCATCCGGGAACGCTTCGACAAGGAAACCAAGGTACATGTAGTTGCCGGGCATTTTGTCGACCATCGCTTTGAACCGATCAACATTCTTTGGCAGCTCAGAGCGGTATGCTTTTGCATGTTGACCGGGGTCTGACACACCGCTGTTCAACGCGGAAATTGCGGCCTCTTCGATGGCGCCATATTCACCCAAACCTATCACATCAGGATGCGCAGATATCATCAGTTCCATCAGCGTGGTGCCTGATCGTGGTTGCCCAATGATGAAAATAGGCTTTGGTGAACCCAAATCACCGCCCATTCTTGTTTCTTGGTCAGAAGGAAAAAGCGCGAGCGTGTTTTTCAACTGGGTTTCGGCAACTTCAGGGCGATATGGTTTAAACGCAGCCTGAAGCCTATTGCTGCGCCGGTAAAAACCCTCGGCCTCGGGCCAATTTCCGATTTTTGACAAAAGAGAGGCCATCGACAGTGTTGCCAAAATCTCATCTGGCGAGTTCTTGCGCAGGTTATCAAGGGATTTTCTGACAGTACTTACAAAGGCCTGATTTTGGTCTTTTGAGTTGTTTTCAACAATTCGGCTGATCGCCGTCCAGTTATCAGGCGCCAATTTCAGAATGTTATTATATTCCACTAGCCCTTGCTGCAATTCACCAGATTCTTCCAGAACCTTCGCCAAGCTGGTGCGCGCCGACACGTCATTCGGGAACAAATCGGCACATTTTTGCAAAGCCTCAATTGCCAATGTGTTTTGATTCAGTGAGCGAAAGCAAAAGCCAATGTTCATCAGCGTTTCTAGTTTATCTGGCGCAAGATCATTCGCGTTTTGAAAATCTTGCAATGCGCTTTCAAACTTATTCAGCTCAAACCGGGCGAGGCCACGAATAGCCAGCAAACGTTCCATTTCCGGCTTTGCCACCAATGCCCTTGTGGCCTCGGTCTCTGCGGTCTCAAATTCATTCTGACCCATTGCGGCAAGCGCGATCAGATACCGGTAGTTTGGATTCTCAGGCTCGGTTTCCAGCCATTCGTCGGCCAGTTTCTGCGCGATGTCAAAACGTCCGGCATGGATGAGGGAAATCCCAAACGTTATGCGAACGTTAACAGTTTCCGGGGCCAGCCTGTACAGGTTTGAATACGCCTTGGCTGCAGCATTGTGATCTCGGGCTTGTGCAAAAGCAGTTCCTGCCAAGTTATGCAATTCTTGGTTCTTTGGGAATTTCTTTGCCCCGGCTTGGGCCGCCTTCGCCGCTGCCTTGGGTTTGCCTTGCTGCAGCTTGCGCGTCGCATTTTGGATGATACGTTGGCTCTCGGATATCTTCATAGTGCATACTTATTGGGCATGTTTGACATTCTTCAACCCATAAATTTCTTTCAATCAGCTGTATAGATCAAAGCCGCACTTTTGGTTTGTGCATCCACTCATTCAGATAAGCAGGCGTTTGATCAATATTGATTTTTTCCAAGCCTCTAAATCCGTACCAGATGGTTGTCCCACTCCAGTGAGTGATGGACAGATATCGCACGGCTTTTTCCAATGGTGCGTATTCGCCCAATTCCAGAACTAATAACAAACCCCTCGCCAAATCCGGTTATTCCAGATGCATCAGACGCCTCGTGGCTGCTGACAAATTTGCAGGTGACCGCGTCAAACACCTGCACACAGCCGCCACGCGGGCAGGTCACGGCCAATTCTGCATTGTTGCCAGAAAACGCAATGCTGCCAACATAGCCAAGGGCATTGCGATGCACATTTAGTGGGGCCTGCATCAGGTTCACCTTACCCCCACGCCGATGCACCCCAACCAATGCCGGCGACGAAGACCGATCGCGTTGCCATTGCATGCCCATCGCAACCTGCCCGTCCTGTGACACATCCAAATGTCGAATGGAATTGCTGCGCAGATCAGCCGGTAATTCCACCTGATCCAGCAAGGTGCCGGAAAAATCCAGATAGCTTAGATTGGGCCTCATGGTGCTTAGGTTCAGCTTGGTTCGACCTGTATCGGGGTGGGTATCAATGCCTCCGTTTGCCACCACCAAAGTGGCGCCATCTGACAGCAGCCGGATATCATGCGGACCGATGCCACCGCTGGCAAACTCGCCAATCCGGGCATATCCCTGTGTTGCGTCCCACATACCGATCCGGCCTTGTCCGGCCTCATAGTCGTTTTCCGTTGTGAACAGTGTTTCGCCATCCCCCGAGAATGCGCCATGGCCATAGAAATGCCGCCCCTCGGGGCTGGCCAGTCGCGCGATTTCACGGCCAGATGCGCAATTGATGATGCTGGCAAAGGTTCCCGGACGCCGAGCAAAAGCCACGGCCTCGGCGCGCACAGGATGCGCCGCCGCCGCATGGCCGCGCGCAGGAATTGGGATTTGAAACAGGATCGCACCCTTAGAATCAATTCCACAAAGTGCAAACCCATCATCAGGCAAACGGGCCGCTGCCAGGAACGAGGGGCTGCCCACATCGGCCCATGTGCTGACTGGAACCAAACCCGAAGCTAACAACCCGGTCAGGAAACCTCGGCGGTTAACCATGCTAGTCTCCGTCTAGTGAATTAAAGCCAGCGGCGACGCCCAAATTCGGACCAAGGTCATT
>JAHRVZ010000177.1 GCA_019090405.1 Paracoccaceae bacterium | reverse complement strand
TGCCGAACAGGCGCGGTTCCAAACCGATCCGCTGGCCATGAAACAGATACTGGGCGTTGACGAGATTGATCCGGATTATGTCGAAATCTTTTCGCTGTCCGATCTGGATCAGCTTGGGCTTGCGGGCTACCTTATCGAAGGCTGCGGCGTGCCCGCAGATGCGGTCGCCACAGAACGGGAACGCCTGAATGCTGTGACTGGTTATGTCATGCTGGTCCACAGCCGGGCATTTGGTGGGCATGGGGTGACGCTGACCCCCACTCTGCCTCTGATCGCGACATTCAACGAACCGGCAACAGATTGGTCGGCTGAGAAAATCGAAACCCAAAGTGCACAGCTTTCTGCCAGCACCCGACCCGCAACCCGGCCCGCACCCCGGCAGACACGCGCGCAGACACGTCGCATTGGGGCCATCGTGTTTATGGTATTCATGCTGATCATTGCGGCACTAATCCTGAAGGTGGTTTTATGACAGAAACCTTACGATTTCTACCCGACCGAAAGGCCTGGTTACGGGCCCAGATACGGTTGGCGTTGGTCGCCATGATTGGGGCCATGCTGGTTCTCAAACTGATGGGCAACCCAAACGTCTGGGTCGGAGCAATTGCCGGGATGGCCGGGATTGCTCTGCGCAGCTGGTATCTGGCTTCCGAAGAAATGGCGGCTGAATGGGTGATTGACGGCGATACAATAAGCGGTCCGCTGGAACGGCAGGTCAGGCTTGATCAGATCGAAAGGATCCGCATTCTGGGCAGCTTTGTGCAGATCATCACCAAATCCGGGGACAAGCATCTGATTAAGTATCAGGCCAATCCGCTGGCCACCCGTTCCGCCATTCAAACCGCGATAGAGGCAACATAATGCCCAAGACCACGCTGTTCAAAAACGCCCGCCTGATTGATCCAAAGGCCGGAACCGACAGCCTTGGGTCGCTGTTGGTTGTCGATGGAAATATCCAAAAAATATTTCCGCAAGATTTTGATTTCGAACATCTGTTTCGCACCCAATTCAGTACAGCGGCGATCGTTGACTGCAATGAAAAATGTCTTGCCCCCGGCATTGTCGACATCGGCGTCAAGGTTTGCGAACCCGGAGAGCGGCACAAAGAAAGTTTTAAGTCTGCTGGCCTCGCGGCAGCGGCGGGTGGCGTCACCACGATGGTGACCCGCCCTGACACAACCCCCGACATCGACAACCCAGAGGGGCTGGAATTCGTCACCCGCCGCGCCGCCGAGGCGGCAGAGGTCAATGTGCTGCATATGGCGGCTTTGACCAAGGGCCGCATGGGGCGTGAAATGACCGAAATTGGGTTTTTGATGGACGCAGGTGCGGTGGCCTTTACCGATTGTGACCGCGTCGTTGCCGACACCAAAGTGCTGTCGCGCGCATTCACCTATGCGCGCAGCCTAGGCGCCTTGGTGATTGCCCATCCACAAGAGCCTTGCCTGTCCAAAGGGGCCGCTGCAACATCCGGACCGTTTGCATCGTTGCGTGGCCTGCCAACCGTCAGCCCGATGGCTGAACGCATTGGTCTGGATCGCGACATCGCATTGGTCGAAATGACCGGTGTGCGGTATCACGCAGACCAGATCACCACCATTCGCGCGCTTCCAGCCCTTGAGAGAGCCAAACGCAACGGGCTGGATATTACCGCCGGAGTCAGCATCCACCATCTGACCCTGAATGAACTGGACGTGGCCGACTATCGCACCTTTTTCAAAGTGAAACCCCCGTTGCGATCCGAAGATGATCGCCTTGCAGTGATCGAGGCCATCGGCAGTGGATTGATCGACATCATCAGCTCTATGCACACACCACAGGACGAAGAATCCAAACGTCTTCCCTTTGAAGAGGCCGCAAGCGGTGCAGTCGCTCTGGAAACCCTGCTGCCGGCGGCTTTGCGGCTGTATCATGCCGGTCAATTGGACCTTCCCACGTTGTTTCGCGCCATGTCGCTGAACCCGGCACGACGGTTGGGGCTGTCTTGTGGTCGCCTGACCGAAGGTGCGCCAGCTGATCTTGTGCTGTTTGATCCGGATGTACCGTTTGTGATGGATCGCTTTGCGCTGCTTTCAAAATCCGGCAATACACCCTTTGACGGGCAGCGCATGCAGGGTAAAGTTCTGTCGACTTATGTCGCGGGACAGGAAATATATGCGAGGAACTGATGCCACTACTTGATACGCCGACACAGGGACTGTTGCTATGGGCGGCCATTGGTTATGGCCTTGGGTCGATCCCGTTTGGCATGATTTTGGCACGGGTTATGGGCCTTGGCAATCTGCGCGACATCGGGTCGGGCAATATTGGTGCCACCAATGTATTGCGCACTGGCAATAAACTGGCGGCGGCGCTGACTTTGGTGCTGGACGGTGCCAAAGGGGCTGTGGCCGTGCTGCTTGCGCGTCAGTTTGCCGGACCGGATGCTGCGCAAATCGCCGCTCTGGCTGCGTTTATTGGCCATTGTTATCCTGTCTGGCTGGGTTTTCGGGGCGGCAAAGGCGTGGCGACGTTTCTGGGGATATGGCTGGCCTTGGCCTGGCCCGTGGGATTGGCCTGTTGCGCGACCTGGCTGGTTGCAGCGGCAATATCACGGATGTCATCAGTAGGATCACTGACCACAGCAGCCTTTTCGACAATGTGGATCGTGTTCTTGGGATACGGCAACACCATCCTGTTAGGAATGGTGCTGACACTGTTGATGTACTGGAGGCACCGCGAAAACATGGGCCGCATCAAGGCGGGTACTGAGTCCAAGATAGGCCAAAAAAGCGATCCGTAAACCGTAGGGCGGGCGTAAGCCCATGCCTGATAACACCCTACCTCATAACACCCTAATAGCTATAGTCGCCAAATATCCGCGTCAGATCACCGTCCCAATCCCCATGATAGCGATCAAGCAGTTCGTCGGCAGGGACTTTGCCTGTCTCAAGGCTATCCTTTAGCGCATTCAGAAAATGGCTTTCATCCGGAACCAGCCCGCCAGCACCCGGATGTGCCCGCGCCTTCAGGCCACTCTCAGCAATGTCCACAACTTCGCGCGCCAGATCGTGCATCTTGATATTGCCGACCTGCGCCTGAAGCCCATCCACGCTGGCCGCGACGCGCAATTCCTCGCGTGTTTCTGCATCCCAGTCCTTCACCAGATCCCACGCGGCATCCAGCGCGTTCTGATCATACATCAGCCCAACCCAGAATGCCGGTAATGCACACAGACGCCTCCATGGGCCACCATCGGCACCGCGCATTTCGATGTATTGTTTAACGCGTGCCTCGGGGAATACCGTGGTCAAATGATCGGCCCAGTCGCTTAGCGTTGGTTTTTCACCGGGCAAGGCTGGCAATTCTCCCTTTAGGAAATCGCGAAACGACATGCCCAAAGCGTTGATATATTCGCCATTGCGATAAACAAAATACATCGGCACATCGAGAACATATTCTGTCCACGCCTCAAATCCGAACCCTTCGTCAAACACAAACGGGATCATGCCGGTGCGATCATCATCCAGATGCCGCCAGACCCGCGAGCGCCAGCTTTTGTGACCGTTCGGTTTGCCCTCAAAGAATGGCGAATTGGCAAACAACGCGGTCGCAACAGGTTGCAGCGCAATTGCGACGCGCATTTTTTGCACCATGTCTGCCTCAGAGGCGAAATCAAGGTTGACCTGCACAGTACAGGTGCGCCGCATCATCGTGGTCCCTGCCGTTCCAACCCGCTGCATATAGTCGTCCATCAACCGATACCTCCCCTTGGGCATCAGCGGCATTTCCTCGTGCTGCCAGATCGGGGCGGCTCCTAGCCCGATAAAGCCGACACCGATTTCATCGGCAACGTCTTTGACTTCGCGCAGGTGGATGTTCACCTCGTCGCAGGTTTCATGGATGGTTTCCAAAGGTGCGCCTGACAGTTCCAACGCACCACCCGG
>JAHRVZ010000176.1 GCA_019090405.1 Paracoccaceae bacterium | reverse complement strand
TTCGGCATCCATCCAGCGGCACGCAACGGACCAAGAATTTGGTCAACATGTTCCTGATGTTGGTAGAGGGCGGGCAGCCCAATTTCCGGACGGAAATTGGGCCAGGCGACTGCCATTTCCTGCAGCAATTCATAGGATCGTTCAGAGTTGCCAAGCGATTGATACGCAACTGCCTGATACATCAATGAAAGGGCACTAATCGGATCGCCAACTTCGGCAGCCTTGCGAAACGATGCAATTGCCTCTTCGTATTCACCAAGGTGGTTACTGGCAACGCCATACAAGTTTCGATTGGCAAATCGTCGTTTAGCAAGAGTTCGGGATCGTGAAGGGTCCGAAGCCATTCGCGCCTCTTCAAAATGACCTGTAAGCACGGATATCAGCGCATGAAAATCAAGAACATAGCCATCTTCTGGACTTAGCTGGGCTGCGCGGTTGGAAAGTTCGAACGCGCCTTCAAAGTCCCCATTTCCAAAAGCAACCCAACCGGCAGCGGATTGGGTCCAGGAATGGGTTGGGTTCTTTGTCGTCGCAATTTCTACCATGCGCACGGCTTCGGCCAAAATTTTATCCCTTTCTGGACCCGGAGGGATTAGTTTCGAAAGCGTCGTCAAGGTTTGAGCCAGGCCTGCATAGCCGCCAAAATAATCTGGATCTATGCGAATGGCCTGTCGAAACATTTCGGCCGCAATCTTTTGGCGTTCGACTTCGAGAAGCGGAAAAAGAAATGCCCGCGCCTGTTCCGCCAGATTCACAGCCTGTAGCGTCGCGGCGGATTTTTCGCGAAAGGCCTGCCGTTCCAGCACGAACTGCGAGTCTTTTTCTTGCATTGATCTGCTGTCTTGGAACCCAAGAAAAATCACAGCGACAAATCCACAGGCCAACATTAACAAAGCGCCTCTGATCAGAGTTTTTCGTGAAAAATACACCCGTTTTTCCGAGCGTGTATCTTTGCGAATTTCCATCCGCGGTACATATGCACCGCGATCCACCCAGATGCGAATGGGATCGTTTTTACCTTCATTTGCGTAATACTCTACAAGTCGCCGTCGCAACCTTCGCGCATCGACACGCACGACATTCTCGGGTTTGCCGCTTGATATCGGGTCGCGGCCATAAACGTCCATCGCTATAGTCTTGCCGCGAATTGCATCGCCTCTTCCGGCCAGGGTTTCATCTACGATGTAAGTCAGAAAACTTTTTAGTCGATCAGCGTGCGCAAAAAGGTCGCTGGCCAGAACACGCGACAGCGCATCGCGCCTTTCAACATCAGTTGCCGCTAATTGATTCAGTTCGAGTCTGCCCACCAAGCGTTCAACTCACTATTTAGCCAAGCACCGACTATTCAATCTTTTTTTTCACGCCATGTCACCCCCATGTCACGGTGTAACTCCTATTTTATACTTCAGATATCCTGCAGCGTCCGCCTCACATGCACAATGGTGGTGGAATGGCACAAGATAGCGACATTGCTGCGGATTTTCCGGACGACATAGTCGCTATTCGAAAGCTGCGTTTGGCCAACTTGGTATTCAACGAAGTCTGCGAAGATCTGGAACTCATGAGCCGGGATCTCGCCTTGTTTTCCGAAGAAGAGCGTCGTCAGAAACAGGGCCGATATCTCGATGTTCATGAAAGTTATCAGGCTTTGCGAGAGGAGCTCGTCGAATTCTTGCGCCGCGAAAAAGTTACTACCGATGGACGATAGCAGGAAAGAAATTGAAAGGAATGACCATGCAAATACTTAGAAAACGACTTACGGCGATATGTTCGCTGACAGCTGCGGTTGCGCTTACGGCATCCGTGGCCTTTGGCCAGGCGCCACCGGTTCAAGAGCCGTCATCTGCTGAGGATATTAAAAATGCCCTAACTGGTGGTGTGCCGGGTGGCCGCTGGAAAGAGGGGCTGATGTTTGAGGGAATATCGCCGCAACCTTGGCTAAAATCGGCTGCCAACTGGTTGCCCAATCTGGAACTGGTGCAACCCGAGGAAATGCGGATCACGTTCATGGGGACCGCGCCGATGATCCGCCCCGGTCAGATGAATACGTCGATCTATGTCGAGTTGGGTAATGGCGATAATTTTGTTTTCGATATCGGTGAGGGCGCGATTTCGAACTATATCGCTGCTGGTGTGGCGCTGAACCAGATCAACAAGATTTTCATCACTCACCTGCACGTAGACCATTTCGGATCACTTCCTTACGTCTGGATGTTCCGCACATGGGCCGGTGGCTGGCATGACCGGCTGCGCATTTTTGGCCCATCGGGTCGCACGCCGGAATATGGCACCGCGCGCATGGTCGAAGGTATGAAGATGATGACCGGCTGGCATCAGGACGCGTTCAGTGTGTTCCCGGTCGGCTCTGGTTGGGACATCGAAGTAAACGAATTCGATTTCCGCGACAATGGTGGCGTGATCTATGATGAAAACGGTGTGACAGTCACCCATTGGCAGCGTAGCCATGCCAAAGACGGAGCCACTGGATACCGGCTTGACTGGAACGATATGTGCTTTGTGTGGACCGGCGACGGGCGTCCCAGCAAACTGGACGTGAAATACGCCAAGGGCTGTGATGTCTATGTCACCGAATTGCAGCAGGAAGTGGTCGAGATCAATTCAGGCGTTCAGGGCGTTCCGCCGTTTCTGGCCCGCTATACGATCGACACCCACCATACGCCGGCTTATGCCTCGGGCTATCTCGCCAACGAGATTCAGCCGCGTCTCTTCATGACCACCCACATGAGTTATGACCCCTATGTGGCCGAAGAAACCGTGGCCGAGGTGCGCGAGCACTGGAAAGGTCCGTTCCATTTTGGAGCACCTGACGGGATTGTGGTGAATGTCACAAAGGATCAGATCTGGGTACGCGAGGGCATTTTGCCGGACTTCCCCAATTCTAGGGCACCGCAGTTTGACTTTACCAACGGTCAATTGGTTGTGCCATTGCCGCCAACAACACGCGAACAAATCCAGGAACCGTTCGTACGCGAGCAGCAGATTGACCCGGAACTGTATTACCCCAAGGGATATATGCCGGAATTGCTTGAAGATTGGCCGGTCGATACGGATCTTGTAGCACCGGTAGAGGCGCTGCCGGAGAACCTGCAACAAAGCATGGGCGCAGCTTGGCGTCACCGCGAAGCCAACCGCAAGATT
>JAHRVZ010000175.1 GCA_019090405.1 Paracoccaceae bacterium | reverse complement strand
TGCTTTCCCAAAACCGAAGGACATGGGCCTGAATACCCAACCAGTCAGCGACTTCGCTGATGGTGCGAAATGCGTCAGGAGATTTGGCCATACGCGCGAGTCCTTAGGATTTGTTTCCGGCAGCAACGCGATCTTTCATCAGGTGCGATGGCCGGAACGTCAGAACCCGGCGTGGTTGAATCGGAACCTCTTCTCCGGTCTTTGGATTGCGACCGATACGAGCAGATTTATCGCGGACACTGAACGTGCCAAACGACGAAATCTTAACCTGTTGTCCCTGGACCAATGCGTCGGACATATGATCAAGCATGCTCTCGACCAATTGCGCGCTTTCGTTTCGGGATAGACCAACTTCGCGGAAAACCGCTTCGCTTAGGTCCATGCGAGTAAGAGTTTTTCCAGACATAATTTTCCCCTGTGAATGCCGAAGCATACGGCGAGGGGAATTTCCCTGTCAATATCAATGAATTGCATGGGCAAAGTAATGCCACCACAAAACCGCATTACCAGCGTAATACGATAGATCCCCAGGCCAAACCGCCACCAATTGCCTCGGTTACCAGCAAATCACCCTGTTTGATCTGGCCACGGGCCTTGCCGATAGACAACGCCAAGGGAATCGATGCGGCCGATGTATTGCCATGATCCTGCACCGTGACGATCACCCGATCCATGCCGACGCCCATCTTTTTGGCAGTGCCCTTGATGATTCGGATATTGGCCTGATGTGGCACGATCCAATCAACGTCATCTGCCGTCAGCCCGGCGCGTTCCAGCGATGTTTCGGCGGTCGAGGCCAGCTTTTCCACAGCATGACGGAACACTTGATTGCCCTGCATCCGCAGATATCCCGTGGTTTGGGTGCTGATCCCGCCATCCACATAAAGCAAATCTTTGTGACGCCCGTCCGAATTCAGATCCGTGGCCAGAATGCCCCGATCCTTTGAGGTGCCGTCACCGTCCTGACTTTCCAGCACCAATGCACCGGCGCCATCGCCAAACAGCACACAGGTAGAGCGGTCGCTCCAATCCATTATGCGCGAAAATGTCTCGGCTCCGATGACCAATACCCGACGACACTGTCCTGACAGGATCATCGAATTGGCCGTGCTAAGCGCATAGACAAACCCGGCGCAAACAGCCTGGATGTCAAACGCAAACCCATTGGTCATGCCCAATGAGGCCTGAACCATCGTGGCGGCAGACGGAAATGTCAGATCCGAAGTCGACGTCGCCAGAATGATCGCGTCGATATCCGTCACCTCAAGGCCTGCATCTGCAAGTGCTGCCCGTGCGGCGTGAGTGGCCAGATCAGAGGTATTTTCACCCTCGGCGGCAAAATGGCGCCGCTCGATTCCAGAACGGGATTTGATCCATTCGTCTGTGGTGTCCAGTGTTGCCTCAAATTCGCTATTTGGCACGATTCGCTTGGGCAAATAATGGCCAACACCTGTTACTACTGCGCGGCTTGTCATGGCTTATGTCTGTCTTTCATCTTGTAATTGTGCCGTCTTTTCGGACAGTTCGTCGTCACTTTGGGCAAGTGCCAAGGTGGTTGCAACCCGTGCGGCCAGTTTTTCGGTAAAGCCGGACTTTGCCAACTGAATTGCCAGTTGCACCGCTGCCGAAACTCCGGTGGCATCGGCTCCGCCATGTGATTTTACCACAGTGCCATTCAACCCCAGGAACACACCGCCATTGACGTGGCGCGGATCAATCCGGGTTTTTAACCGTTTCATCGTTCCAAGCGCCAGCAACGAGGCCAGTCGCGACATAATGGAATATTTGAACGCTTGTTTCAACAAATCACCAATCAGGCTGGCTGTGCCTTCGCCGGTTTTGATTGCAACATTGCCGGTGAAACCATCGGTAACGATGACATCTGCCACATCGCCCGGAATATCGCTGCCTTCGACAAATCCGACAAATTCGTAATTTGCCTGTTCGGCGAAATCTCCGATAAGACCAAAAGCGTCTTTCAGTTCGGTCCGCCCCTTGTTCTCTTCTGTGCCGACATTCAGCAATCCGACACGGGGCCGGTGCAGGCCAAGGCCATTGCGGGCATAGGACGTGCCCATCAGCGCATATTTCAACAGATCACTGGCATCAGCACGCACATCGGCCCCAACGTCCAGCATAATATTGAAACCGGTCTCGGCGCGTGAGGGCCATAGCACCGCAATCGCCGGACGGTTTACGCCTTCGAGTTTGCGCAGTCGAATCATGCTTAGCGCCATCAACGCGCCAGTATTTCCACAGGACACAGCAGCCGAGGCGTTGCCTTCCTTAACGGATTCGATTGTCGACCACATCGAAGTGTCTTTGGCGTTGCGTACAACCTGGCTGGGTTTGGCGTCCATGGTGACGACACCCTGAGCATCCTGAATCGTCACGCGATTCGTCAGCTGCGCGCGTTTTGCCAGCAACGGGGTCAGTACAGCACTGTCACCATGCAGGATAAATCCGACGTCCGGGTTTTTGGCCGCAGAAATGGCGATACCCGCGACAACAGTCGCGGGTCCTTTGTCGCCACTCATGGCGTCAACCGAAATAATGAACCGTTCGGCGCTTGCTTGCTTGTGATCCGGCCCAGCCGTCATGCAAATGCCTATCTGGCCGGTTTAT
>JAHRVZ010000174.1 GCA_019090405.1 Paracoccaceae bacterium | reverse complement strand
GCAGGCGGGGGCGACACAGTTGCCGCCCTGAACCGCGCAGGCGTGGCTGATGACTTTACCTATATCTCATCTGCCGGTGGCGCGTTCCTCGAATGGATGGAGGGCAAAACCCTGCCCGGTGTTGCCGCCCTAAACGCTTCTTCTCGGTAAAAATACTCCTGCCAGAGGCCGCGTTTGCCTTGGCAAACGCCAAACATGAAATGATCCTGCATGGATCACATTTTTCTTTACACATTTATTACACAATTTTTTAAACGGGGGGATTCACAAGGCGAATCACCTGTGCCATACTGTTCAAACACGCCCGTCAGAGGCGGTATTTGAGGCAGTTTTACAGTGACACGCAGTACGATACCCGGTTTAGGCTCGTTCTTTTATTTCGCCGTGGCGTTTGCCTTGTGCGCTTATTTCACATTTGCGGCTGTTCAGGGCGATTTTGGTCTGTTCCGCCGTGTCGAGATCGCCGCCGAAGCCGATACTCTAACGCGTGATCTGGCTTTGTTGGAATCCGAAATTACCTCGATGGAAAATCTGACCCGTCGCCTGTCAGATGATTACCTTGATCTTGACTTGCTTGATCAACAGGCGCGTTCGGTTCTGGGCCTGCTGCGCGCCGATGAAATCGTCATCCGCTAAGCCAGCTTTCGCCGGCAATATTCAGCGCCATATTCAGCGGCCATATTCCGCCGCGTCATAATTCCCCTCGCCAGAGCTTCTCAAATCCGTTATTAAATAGTTTAACGCTAAACTATATTTCAAACAGGGGATGCAGCAACCGATGGCCACCCGAAAAACCGCAAAGAAAACAAACGTTTCCGCTGATGAGCTGAAATCGTATTATCGTGAAATGTTGCTAATCCGGCGATTCGAAGAAAAGGCGGGCCAGTTATATGGCATGGGCCTGATCGGTGGCTTCTGCCATCTTTATATCGGACAAGAGGCCGTTGTTGTCGGCCTTGAGGCCCACACAAAAGAGGGCGACAAACGCATCACGTCCTATCGCGACCACGGTCATATGCTGGCCTGTGGCATGGATCCCAATGGCGTCATGGCCGAACTGGCAGGGCGTTCTGACGGATACTCGGCCGGCAAAGGCGGTTCGATGCATATGTTCAGCGAAGAAAAGCACTTTTATGGCGGCAACGGGATTGTTGCGGCTCAGGTACCATTGGGCACCGGCCTTGCATTTGCAGACAAATACAAAGGCAATGACAACGTAACATTTGCCTATTTCGGCGATGGTGCAGCCAATCAGGGGCAGGTTTACGAAGCCTTCAACATGGCGGCATTATGGAACCTTCCGGTTGTCTACGTCATTGAAAACAACCAATATGCTATGGGAACCTCACAGCAACGGTCGACCTCGACACCTGATATCTACACCCGTGGAGAGGCCTTTGGCATCGACGGTGAACTTGTTGATGGCATGGACGTGATTGCGGTACGCGACGCGGGTGACAAGGCCATCAAACACTGCCGGTCCGGCAAGGGTCCGTATATTCTGGAAATCAAAACCTATCGTTATCGCGGCCATTCCATGTCGGACCCGGCAAAATACCGCACCCGCGAAGAGGTCCAGAAAGTCCGCGAAGAACGCGACCCAATTGAACATGTCCGCAGTATGCTTTTAGCCAGTAAATATGCAACCGAGGACGATCTGAAAGCCATTGATAAAGAAATCAAGGGCATCGTGAACGAATCTGCTGAATTCGCCCGCAACAGCCCGGAACCCGATGCGGCTGAATTGTGGACAGACATCTACGCCGAAGCGACGGCATAAGGGAAAAACATCATGGCAACCGAAATTCTGATGCCCGCACTGTCCCCGACAATGGAAGAGGGCACATTGGCCAAATGGCTGGTCAAAGAGGGTGATACCGTAGCATCCGGCGACATTATGGCCGAAATCGAAACCGACAAGGCAACGATGGAGTTTGAGGCCGTTGACGAAGGCATCATCGGCAAAATCCTGATTGCCGAGGGCAGCGAGGGCGTCAAAGTGAACACCACCATCGCCATTCTGCTCGAAGACGGCGAGAGCGTTGATGACGTCGCTCTAACCGCCGCAGCCCCCACCGACACGCCGCCGCCTACCCCGGTCGCGACAACGACAGCCGCCCCCGCAGCGCCTCAGGTCGATCTGACCCCGGATCAAACCCCTGACTGGCCCGAAGGCACGCCAGTCAAACAGCAATCGGTCCGCGAAGCATTGCGCGACGCGATGAGCGAAGAAATGCGCCGCGATGAAGACGTCTATTTGATGGGCGAAGAAGTCGCCGAATATCAGGGCGCCTATAAGATCAGCCAGGGCATGCTGGATGAATTCGGCTCCAAACGGGTCATTGACACACCCATCACCGAACACGGTTTTGCCGGCATCGCCGTTGGTTCAGCCCTTGCCGGGTTGCGCCCGATTGTTGAATTCATGACATTCAACTTTGCGATGCAAGCCATTGACCAGATCATCAATTCAGCCGCCAAGACGCGTTACATGTCTGGTGGTCAGATGGGCGCGCCAATGGTGTTTCGCGGTCCAAATGGTGCGGCTGCGCGCGTCGGCGCCCAGCACAGTCAGGATTATGCCGCCTGGTATATGCAGGTTCCGGGGCTGAAAGTTGCCATGCCGTATTCGGCCTCTGACGCCAAAGGCCTTTTGAAAACCGCCATTCGCGATCCTAATCCGGTGATTTTTCTGGAAAACGAGATGCTGTATGGCCACAGCTTCGACATGCCGGAAATCGACGACTACACAGTCCCGTTTGGCAAGGCCCGCATCTGGCGCGAAGGCAGCGACGTGACCATTGTCAGCTTTGGCATCGGCATGCAATATGCCCTTGAGGCGGCGGATAGGTTGGCTGGTGATGGCATCAGCGCCGAAGTCATCGACCTGCGCACGCTACGCCCAATGGATACCGACTCGATCATTAAATCAGTCATGAAAACAAACCGTTGCGTCACCGTCGAAGAGGGGTGGCCACAAGGATCTGTCGGCAGTTATATCTCATCGGTGATCATGCAAGAGGCGTTTGACTATCTGGATGCCCCCGTCATCAACTGCACTGGCAAAGACGTGCCAATGCCCTATGCCGCCAATCTCGAAAAACTTGCGCTTGTAACGACGGACGAAGTGATCGCCGCTGTAAAACAAGTGACCTATCGCTAATAAAAGGAGCGCGCCATGCCTATTGAAATCCTGATGCCCGCCCTTTCGCCCACTATGGAAGAGGGCACATTGGCTAAATGGTTGGTCAAAGAGGGCGACACCGTATCTTCGGGTGATTTACTGGCCGAGATCGAAACTGACAAGGCAACGATGGAATTTGAGGCCGTTGACGAAGGCATCATTGGCAAAATCCTGATCGCCGAAGGCAGCGAGGGCGTCAAAGTTAACACCGCGATCGCTGTGTTGATCGAAGACGGCGAAAGCGTTGATGACATCGCGGCCCCAACAGCCGCCGCCGCAGTTGCGCCAACCCAAGCCACGCCTGCCGCCCAAGTTGCACCAGCCACTGCTGCGCCCGCCCCAACGCCACAAACCAAAGACGGCAGCCGATTGTTTGCAACACCGCTCGCCCGCCGCATCGCGGCAGACCAAGGCGTGGATCTGGCCCAAATCAGCGGCTCTGGCCCACATGGCCGCATCATCAAGGCCGATGTGATGAGATCATCGGCAACGGCACCTGCTCCGCAGGCAGTTGCGACTCCGGTAGCTCTGGCGACAGGACCATCGGCAGATACCGTTGCGCGCATGTACGAAGACCGCGAATACGAAGAAATCCCGTTGAACGGCATGCGCAAGATCATCGCGGCGCGTCTAACCGAAGCAAAACAATCAATCCCGCATTTCTATCTGCGCCGTGACATCAAACTGGACCCGTTGCTAAAATTCCGCGCTGAACTGAATGCGCAACTTGCCTCGCGCAGCATTAAACTGTCGGTCAATGATTTCATCATTAAGGCCTGTGCTTTGGCTTTGCAGGCTGTACCGGATGCAAATTCGGTCTGGGCAGGTGATAGGATGCTGAAACTGAAACCATCGGATGTCGCTGTGGCCGTCGCCATCGAAGGTGGTCTGTTTACCCCGGTTCTCAAAGACGCCGACACGAAATCTCTCTCAACACTTTCGGTCGAAATGAAAGACCTTGCAGCGCGTGCTCGGGACAAGAAACTCGCGCCACATGAATATCAGGGCGGCAGTTTTGCCATTTCCAATCTCGGCATGATGGGGATCGACAGTTTCGACGCAGTCATCAACCCACCGCATGGCGCCATTCTGGCGGTTGGTGCCGGGACCAAAAGGCCGGTGGTTGGCAAAGATGGCGAACTGGCTGTTGCCACAGTCATGACCGTGACGCTTTCGGTCGATCACCGTGTCATTGACGGCGCTCTAGGGGCCGAACTGTTACAATCTATCGTCGATAATCTGGAAAACCCGATGGCAATGCTCGCCTGACCCCCAGCTTCTTTTCGTCAAAAATACTCTGGGGGGTAAGGGGGCAAAGCCCCCAACACCCTTGCCCCAAAGATAAACATCAAGGCTTTACGCCAAACATCTGATCCATTTTGACCGATGGCTGATCACAACCCGCTTCGCCAACAATTTTAGCCGGAATACCCGCAACGGTTTTGCACGCAGGGACATCCACAAGAACAACTGAACCGGCTGCAACCCGGCTGCAATTGCCGACTTTGACATTGCCCAGAACCTTGGCCCCGGCTCCGATCAGCACACCATTGCCAATTTTGGGATGACGATCTTCCTCTTCTTTACCAGTCCCGCCAAGCGTCACGGAATGTAACATCGACACATTGTCGCCAACCACTGCGGTTTCACCAATAACAATAGAATGCGCGTGATCAATCATAATCCCGCGCCCGATTTTGGCGGCTGGGTGAATATCAATGCCAAAAATTTCAGAGACTCGCATCTGAATAAAATAGGCCAAATCATGCTGGCCCTCTTTCCAAAGCCAATGCCCGATGCGATAGGCCTGCATCGCCTGATAACCTTTGAAATACAGAACCGGTTGCAGTAACCGATGGCAAGCGGGATCACGTTCAAACACCGCGACCAGATCGGCACGCGCGGCTTTGATCAGTTCCGGATCTTCGCCATAGGCGCGATCTGCGATTTCACGCAGCACCAGCATCGACATCTCATTAGATGTCAATTTAGCCGCAATCCGATAGGAAAGCGCATTTTCCAATGAAGTATGATGCAGAATACAGGCATGCACCAATCCGCCCATCAAAGGTTCATTTGCCACCGCTTCCTGGGCTTCGGTTGTGATACGATCCCAAACCGGATCAACTGTCGAAATATTGCTGCGCGTTTCAATCATGGTCAAACGTCCTTTTCTACGCTTAGATTACGCACCTAAGTCCTAAAAAGCCAAACGCAAACCCGTGATGGGCATTATTTCAAAATGAATGAGACCGACATCGCCCGCATCACCGACAAAATCCAAGCCCGATTGCGCGAAATCAAGGTGCAAGACCAGCTGGGACAGGACGCTCAGGCCGTTGTCGAATTGGATCAGCAGGCCATTGGCCGCCTCAGCCGTATGGACGCCATGCAACACCAAGCCATGGCACGGGCGCAACAAAGCCGACGAAACACGGAAATCTTACGCCTGAATGCTGCCCTCGTCCGAATGGACGAGGGCGAATACGGCTATTGCGAAGACTGTGGTGACGCGATTGCCGCCAAGCGGCTGGAGTTTGATCCAGCCGCCAGCAAATGTATTACCTGTGCGTCTTTGTGACCTGATGGGCGATCAGCGCATGCAGAACCATTTCAAAGCAGGCACAATATTCGGGACATGAAAATGTCGGTTCATCCGCCAACTTCCGTTTGCGCGCAGAACCCATCAGCGATCCATTTCCCCACACCAGATGTGACCGTCCGGTCTGATGAAAATGCCGGTCTGCGGCTTCTGCCTCTTGGATCATACGGTCACACAACGCAGCGCGGGCGATTTTGGTAACATTCAACAACACCCTTGCGGCACTGCTGACATCTCCATGTAGAACGGGACGCATCTGGCCTAAACCACCAGTTCCATCTCGGCGAATAATCCAGGTCCAAAGCGTGCTGAAACCTGCGCGACTTCGACAACCACAGCGCCGCTCAAACCGTCCGCTACGCGCAGTTGCGCGGTATAGGTCCAAGCCGGTTCCGACACTGTTTCTTCGCGCTTGATCTCTGTTCCCTGACGCAGCCGAACCGTGTATTGTTCGCTGTCTTCGCCCAAAGGCACTTCGATCAGATCCCAGCTATCGCCATCAATCCGCGTTCGCCGCAACCAACTAAATGTGGTATCTCCATTTGCCACCGTTTCCATGGACAATTGGCAGGGTGAATAAGGACGCAGGCCATTGCCATCAAAGGCCTCGGTCAAATGCACATAAGACGGGTCTGAATAACCTTTGGCCGCCGGACCAATCCGGTAATGCCGTGAAATGCGCCTATGTGCACTACTCAATTCGATCTGATCCGGGGTGCCATCCATCAGCACAACCCAAGACCCTTCTGGCCAGGCCTCGGGCATCAATGAATCGGTGCCAGCCTGCCCACGCAATCGCCCCGACAACAAATAGGTATCCGGTGCAATCAGTTCAGCCGTCTGAAACTGAAACAATTCCCACGCGCCAGATGATCCATCGCCAATTGCCACCAGATTGGCCCCATCCAATACCGACTCGGCGGTTCGGGATTCAAGCGTTCCGCTGATCAGTTTGACCTGCAGCGCGGCTCCATTGTCCCAGCGCCCCGAAGGCGCGGCCTGCAATGCGGTTTCCGTGACCCCAATGATTGATTGCGCGGCCACAGTTTTATTCAGCGAATAGTTATCGTCACTTCCTGACGCATACACCGACACAGATCCCGACCAGGGCTTTGATGTAACCGCAAGATGCGGCGCATGTTCGACTTCGTCGCCCGACATCAACGGCAAATCCAGAAACAACGGCAATACGGGCACAGCCGGTACAAAGTCAGATGCAGCGGGCGAATCGTCTGGAAATTCGGACGGCAGATAGACTTCGGGCTCGATCCGTACGGCCTCGACAAGTTGTAGATCTGACTGCTCGACGCGATCAATGCGATACAAAACTTCGCCCGTGTCGCCTGTCAGGGATACAACATCGCCAGCCCCCAGATACATTTTAGACGGTGGCAGCGCAAAACGCACGGTATCCCGTGATACGCGGGCCTCGGTCAACCAGCGCTCGGCAACTGTGCGCCCCTCGCCACGGGTCATGGACATCGCAAGATCATGGCCCATTACCGCATGAGTCGCCTCATCCGGTAAAACCGCCTCTTCGGCCACTGAATCATGATTTGCGTCCGATTGCAGGAACCGAACCCGTACTCGTCCGGACATTTCTGACTCGCCGTCGCGCATATGGTCAGTCAAACCGGTGATTTCACCGCTTTCCGCCAACAGTTCCTTGTCCAGACTTTCGACCAGATCACCGCTTCGCATGATGAACCGAAGCACGCCATCACGTTCGATAGCGTCAAACCCATAACGCAACATCAACGGTTGCAACGTCGTGCGCGCATCCGTCACGTTATTGATTACATAGCCGCGCACAACACCGTAGAGCGCGCTGGTATCTATCGCAGTCACTGCTGAACGATGGCAAATTTCCTCGACAACAGACGCCAAAGTACGCGCCCCGGAACGCCCGTTCAACCAATGACCCCTTGCGTAATTTCCGCCATCGCTCCACAGCTCGCGTGTGTTGGGAAAGGCGGGAAAAGGGCGCGTATCCCAGGCCCAGACATAGGCATTGGACATATCAATCATGTCACCGTCATATTGATCTGACAGTGGGTTATTCACAGGATCAGACCAATATCCAAGCATAGCTTTCAGATATTGCCGTTGAATAAGATCGTCCCGTAATCCGTTGGAATATTTTGGTAAACTGGATTCGGATGACTTTTCATCAACGAATTTATTCGGCTGATTTGTCCCTTTATCCACAGATGCGCAGCCATATTCGGTAAACCAGATTGGTTTGCTTTGAGGCAGCCAGTCAGTGGGAGCGGCCTGTCTGACTCCAGCAATGCGTTCAAAGTGATCGTTTTGCCACCAGTTGCGGATATCCTTATAGCGCCAGATCCAAGGCTCATCGTGGTCCGCATCCGTGATTTCAGTTCTGATTTGCGCCGCCCGCGCTGTGCCTGAGTGGTAATACCAATCATAGCCTTCGCCACCTTCGATATTGGCGGCCAGATACTCAGGATTGTAAATGTCGTTCCAGTTGGCATCCGCGTGATCTTTGCCATCGCGCCAATCCGACAGCGGCATGTAATTGTCGAT
>JAHRVZ010000173.1 GCA_019090405.1 Paracoccaceae bacterium | reverse complement strand
TTCGGTGCATGTTTGGCTGCAAATGCCTTGATGCCGGCAACGACCTCATCGGTCTCACGCCGCGAATTCAGATAGCCCTGATATTTGTTATGCCCCAAAAACAGATATAGCGGCACCGCCAGAAACGGAAGCGTCAGTAAAAACACGACCCAACCCACAGCACCCTGTGGCGTCCGTGCTGTGGCGGCTGCGCGCATCGCGAAATAGATGCCAAGAAGAACAAAAACCACAACAGCCAATGATGTGAACATTACCCAAAATGTCAGTGCGTCCTGTTCAATCACTGCTTCTGTCATGCAGTGTTACCCCAAACAACAAGGTTTGCCCGTGACCTGCGGGTCTTATCTTCTTTGCTGGTATTTTCGCGGTAAAAGCTCTGCAAGTTAGTCTTTCGATTTGCGGATCAAACTGGCCAGCAACGGCACAATGACCGACGGAAGCAGACTGCCGAGCGGATCACGCGCTATGCGGCGCACGCTATTGCCAATATCATTCAGTTCCTCGACCGCAGACTGGATTTCAACCTCAAGATCGCCGATCGCCATATCGCGCAGCTCTTCCACCGGCTGGATGTCTTTGGCAGCACTCATGCGAGAGGCAATGACAATCAGCACCACCGCCAATGCCAGATTGACCAAAGCGATAATCATAGCAGACTTTTGTGGTGACATGGTTGTGCCGAGTTCATAAAATGCCGCCACATTCAGCATGATAACACCAACAACCCCCACCAGACCGGCAAACATCATCAGTCCGGATTGGTTGCGCAAGACGGCCATCCGCCTGCGCGCGATGCTTTGCTCTGCCCGCAATATGATCGAGATATTTCGACTGATCCGGTTCATATCAATCCCTTTGTTAATCTATTTCGACATTCGACCCAAAACAAAGCCAACACCAAAGGCCGCAGCAGCGGTCAATATTGGTTTCTCCCGAGTCAAATCGCCCAATTCTGTGGTCAGTTGCGACCACAATTCGTCGATTTCGTCTTTGTCTAAGCCCTGTGCTTCCAACAGTTTGCCCAGATATGATTTTGGATCAGTTTCTTCTGTTTCACCAGCTTCATCAACCGTCTTAGCGCCCGCCTTTGATTGCGATGCAGAAATGTCATCGCGGCTGGCCATCTGCTGTTTCAGCAGGTCCAGTTCTGCCATGAGTTGTGCCTTGGTCGCCATTTTTTTGGCCTTTTGCAATTATCCGGTTACCGTCCGAGTTTCGAACACGAGGATGAGTTGTGTCAATTAAAACATTGTTGCAATGCCAAGTGTCAACGTCCATCCTGATGTAACGCGCTTTATGGGTTGGAATTTACAACAAGGGAATTTGAATGCCTCTTCCTGTGACGAGTGGCGGCATGAGCCTGCGCTGGCTGGCGCTGCTGACCGCGACAATTCTGATTTCGGTGATATTTTTCCAGATCATCGCTCCTTTTGTTGTGCCTTTGCTGCTGGCAGCCATTGCTGCAGCAATGATGAGTCCATTTAACAAACGACTATGCAGAATGTTGGGTGGGCGCAAAAGCCTGGCAAGTGTTCTGACGCTGGTGTTTCTGGCGGTGGCCATTCTTGGCCCGCTATTTGCGTTGATTTATCTGGCCGCCATTCAGGCAGCGGGCCTGACCGATACAGTGCGTGATACTGCGCAAAACCTTTCTGATTCACAGCTCTCGGATTTTTTGCCAACGTGGTTTCCTTATGAATCCGAGATTGAAAAATTATGGCCCAAAATCGTTCAAAAAGTTGGCGAGTTTACCCATGCGGCAGCAAATTTCTTTGTGTCGATCCTGCCTGCTGTGACGCGCGGGGCGGCGAATTTGTTCCTTAGCCTGTTCATTTTCATTTATGCTCTGTTTTTCTACCTGCAAATGGAACCGTCAATAATGGTGCGGGTTCTGCGGTATTCGGGCCTGCAAAACCCGGTGCAAGAGCAGTTGATTGATCGGGTGATTTCGATCAGTCGGGCAACCCTTAAGGGCACTTTGTTTATTGGTGTGATACAAGGCGTATTGGGGGGCATCAGCCTTTGGGTCGTAGGCGTATCAGGCTTTGCGTTCTGGTCGGTCGTGATGATGGTTTTTTCGGTCATTCCCGGACTTGGGGCACCTTCGGTTCTTGTCGGAGCCGCAATATTTCTGGCAAGTCAGGGGGATTGGACATCGGCGATTGGTCTGGCGCTTTGGGCGGTTGTTGTCGTAGGGACAATCGACAATCTCCTGCGCCCGATTTTGGTCGGTCGCGATGCCAAACTGCATGACGTGATGATATTGGTTAGCTCATTGGGCGGGTTGGGCACGTTTGGCATTACCGGCTTGGTTCTGGGGCCGGTTCTGGCGGGATTGTTTGTTTCTATCTGGTCCACATTGTCAGACAACATCGACATTTCAGCCCGCAACGAAGAGACTGACGCACTGTCTCAAAGCAATGGGCCTAGAGATTGATTCCGTCATTTTTCAAACTTTTTTACCGGGCATTCATTCAATTCAATAACAAGAGTGGTTGGGTCATGAGCAGCTATGTCGCCATGTCCGCCATGCTGGCGTTGTTTCCGTTTGTCCTGTTTGTCGTTTCATTGGCTGCGGCAGTCTCGCATCCTGTGGTGGTTAACGATCTTATTGCATTGCTTTTCGGAACCTGGCCCGAAGCAATCGCTGCCCCGCTTGAGTTGGAAATTCGCAAGGTTATTGCGGCCTCTAATCAAAGTCTGATTACGATAGGGGGGCTGGCAGCGATCGTTTTCGCCTCGAACGGAACCAATGCCATACGCGAGGCCATGTCACGGGCCTATCGTGAATCCGATCCGCGGCCATTCTGGAAACAGCGCCTGCTGAGTTTTGGGTTTGTCATTGCAGGTGCCGTGGCTGTGTTAATCTTTGCATCGCTTGGTTTGGCCTTGCCAGCGTATTTGCAATATATCAACAACGCGACGCCTGATTTATATAAAGTTATGCTTAGCCTTGGTTCTCCACTTTTGTTCTTGACTGGGTTGATGATCTTGGCGGCTGTGTTTGCCTGCCATCTTTGGTTGCCGTACGGTCGGCACCGGTTTCGCCAAATCTGGCCCGGTGTCCTTGTTACGATTGTACTTTGGGCGGTGGTTGCGAATGTGTTTTCACTCTATGTTTCAGAATTTGCCACCTATTCGGTGACCTATGCCGGGTTGGCCGGGGCGATGGGCGCGCTGATCTTTTTGAACCTTATGGCCGCGATCCTGATTTACGGGGCCGAGTTTAACAACGCCCTCGCGCAATCGCGCGAAAACACCTAGCTGTTTCAGGCTGTCAGCAGGCCTGAGAGCGGGCGGTATAGGTTGGAATTCCCCGATTTTGTCAGCTTTCGGCCTTATTTCCTGCCGAGTTTTGGCGGATCATTGGATATGAAGTTCGTGTTTTCCCAGACTTCTGTTCCCCAGACTTCTGTTCCCCAGACGTCTGCTCACAATGACTTGTTCCTAATGACTGGCTGCCAATATGTCTTTGACTGCTATTCGCCACGCGCAACTGTTTGAATTATTGCGGCAACAAAACATCTGCGATCAGGCGCAGGCC
>JAHRVZ010000172.1 GCA_019090405.1 Paracoccaceae bacterium | reverse complement strand
CCTTGCGGCGGACTGGCGGTTTGGGTGGCCACCCGCAGACGCATCGCGGTACAATCGGGGACACGGGTCAGAAACCCGGCCTCGGCGACGATCCCGCTGGGGCTGCAATCAGCGAAGATGCCGGCAAGCTCGCGCTTGGTGCTCATACCGTTCAGCGCAACACCGATGACATTGGCGATGGCGCAGGCTACGAAAAATTCGATCACCTCGCGTGAATTGCGCATGAACCCCGCAACACGGTCGCCCGACGCAATGCCTGCGGCCTCGAATGCGCCGGCCAAAGCCGCAGCGCGGGTGTAGGTTTGCGCATAAGTGGCGGTGCCGCCATCCTCAAAAACCAGATGCGTCCGGTTCGGAGCCTCGCGGGCTGCCTGCGCAAATACGTCGTCAATTCTACCAGTAACCATGCCTCTCCTCCCAAGTCGGCCGTGTCAGACCGACATGCGCTGGCCCCCGTCAATGACGAAAGATTCGCCGGTAATAAAGCCTGCCTTGGGCGAGGCCAGAAAGGCAACCAGATCGCCAATTTCACCCGGTTCACCGTGGCGGCGCGCCGGAATACGTGAGAGTATCTGTTTGGCGGACACCGGATCAGTCAGCATGTCACGCGAAATATCGCTAAGAACATAGCCCGGAGCCACCGCAACAACCCGGATGCCGTCGCGCGCCCATTCAGACGCAAGCGCGCGGGTCAGCCCGTCAATCGCGGCCTTTGAGGTACAATAGGACGCTGCCGACGGCACCCCCATACTGGCAAACATGGAACCAACATTGACCACAACACCCTTTCGTTCGCGCAAATGCGGATAGGCGGCGCGCGCCAGCGTATAGCAGGACACAAGGTTCACATCCAAAACCTGACGGAACTTATCAGGCGTCACATCCGCCACCTTGGCATCGTGCATGATACCGGCGTTATTGACCACCAGATCAATGCCGCCATGCTGCGCAACCGCATCCTTGGCAAACGCCTCAAGTGATTCATCCGAGGCGACATCGCCCACATGAACCGACGCCACCCCACCCGCATCGCGGATCAGGCCTGCGGTTTCCTCAAGCGCCGCCTTGTCGCGCCCAAAACAGGCGACTTCAAACCCGTCAGAGACCAGAGACAAAGCAATCCCGCGACCGATATTCCGGCTTGCACCGGTGACCAAAGCAACCCGTGTCATGTGTTTTCCTTTACTTCGGGCAGCGCCAGTGCACCTTTGTTCAGCCATTCTCCGCCATCTATGGTCATCACTTCTCCGTTAACGTAATTGGCCGCATCCGAACACAGATAAACCCCCGCCTCGACGGTTTCTTCGATGGTGCCAAACCGGCCTGCCGGGACGCGGTCCAGAATATGCTGCTGGCCTTCTTCGGTAGGCCAGAGAACCTCGTGAGATTGTTCGGTATCGACAAAACCGGGGCACAGACAGTTAACTTGCACGCCCCGCCCTCCCCATTCCACGGCAAGGGTTTTTGCCATGGCAATCAGCCCGGCCTTGGCCGTCGCAGAATGCACCGTACCGGGGCCGCCAACCCATGCGTAACTGGCGGTGATGTTCAGGATCTTGCCGCTGCCCTGTGCCACCATCCGCTTGCCTGCGGCCAGCGTGCAATAGGCGCTGCCGTTCAGAACGATGTTGACCACTGCGTCCCAGCCCCGTGCGCTGATTTCTTCGGCGCGGCAGACGAAATTACCGGCGGCATTGTTGATCATGATGTCGATACGACCGGTTTCATCCACAACCTTTTGCATCACCGCCTCGACCGCATCCGCATCGCGGATATCCAGCGGACAGACCAGCGCTTTGCCACCCGCTTTGCGGATTTCTTCGGCCACGGCCTCAAGCCGGTCAACACGGCGGGCGCATAGGGCAACGGTTGCCCCCAATTCAGCAAGCCGAAGCGCAAAGCCACGCCCGATGCCGGTTCCGGCACCGGTTACAACCGCCGTCTGTCCCGTAAATGAATCAAAACCCTTCATACCGCTCTCCTTGATTGTGTGTATCTGCTCAGCAGTTGAACTGCATATATTGAAAACTCGGCAGGCCCGAAATTACCCCTGTGTAATAACTGTACACCTGCCCGTCGTACCATTGCCCGTCGTACCATCGCATTTCGCTATGAACCCTGCCGGTAGCCAAGGTGCTCGCTCAGAATTCGGGCTTTTGAAACGACCATTTCAATGAAAGGCCCGTCCGGTTCCAGATTAAGCCGCCCGACATGCGCAAAGACTGTAAGAGCAAAGGCCAATTGCCCCTCGGCATTCAGCACGGGGACCGAGACAGCCGTGCTTCCGCCTTTGCCGCCATCCTCAAGCGCAGAATGGCCGCGTTGCTTGATTCTTTGCAGCCATTCCTGCAATTGCGCAGCGCTGTGCGGTGCATTGGGTCGACCTGTCAGATGATTTTGCGACAACTCTTCCTCAATGTTGTCTTGCAGGATTTTCGCCTCGGAATAGGCACAAAACAAAAGCCCCGTAGCGGAATATGTCAACGAACAAACATGGTTTGGCGGCAGCGAATAGGCCCAGGAATGTACTGGCTCATTCACCCGCACAAATCGCGGGCCTTCCTTGGCCAATTGCCCAATCGCCGCAGTTTCACCGCAGGCGGAAACGATTTCTTCAAGCGTCTGTTCGGCTTGCTTGAGAACATCGAAACGTGAAAAACTTTGCAGACCGATCTCCATACTGAGAGGGCCAAGGTCATACATGGCATTAACCGGGTTCTGGCTGGCGATACCAACGTGAATCATGCTGATAAGATAACGCCGCAGTTTTGCCGTCGGCATGCCGGTCGTCCGAGAAAGTTCGGATAGTTTTACCGGGCCGTGCGCCTGCACCATAGCCCGCAAAATCGTGCCGGCCACTTCTATTGATTTCAAACCATTTCTGGCAAACTCTTGATTCATTGTCGTTTATTCCGCTCTTCAACAAATATAGTGAACGATTGGTCCTGAATCGCACCTGTTCACCCTGCCCCTCTTTGCCAATCTATAAACATGACAACTTGACACATCAAATATCGCTCTGCTAACTATTTTGTAGCTTACTTTACAATACGTAGCATTTCAATGCCCGGAGTTTAATAATTCGGTTCGAAAATGGGGGGACGGGAATTGGGGTTTCAGACATTTCCAGGATTGCTGGCAGGTCAGGTCGCGATCGTCACCGGAGCCGGTCAGGGCAATGGAGCGGCTATTGCACGCGGGCTGGCTGCCTGTGGCGCCAAGGTGGTGCTTAGCGATGTGAACGCGGCACCTGTCGAACGGGTGGCGGCGGATATCCGCAAGGATGGCGGTCAGGCCATGGCGTTGACCTTCGACGTGACTGACCGGGCAGCGGTGGATGCGGCGGCGCAAACAGTTCAAGACACACTTGGGCCTGCGTCCATATTGATAAACAATGCCGGCATCATCGAACGGATGCCAATTGACGACGACGAACTGCTGGACAGCGCCGAGAGGATCTGGAGGGTGAATGCCCAAGGCCCGCTGATCGTCACACGGGCGTTTCTGGATCAGTTGCGTGAAACCAAAGGTCGGGTGGTCAATCTGGCTTCGATCTGTTCGTTCATCTCATATTCGGCGGTGACTGGCTATGCCGCGTCCAAGGGCGCGGTGGCCCAGTTGACCAAAGCGCTGGCGGTGGAACTGGCGGCTGACGGCGTACGGGTAAACGCCATCGCTCCGGGTGTGATTTCAACGCCGATGACCCGCGAAACCCGCGAAGACCCGGACCGTCTGGCCGCCTTTGTCGGGCAGACCCCGATGGGGCGCATCGGCGAGGCCGATGAACTGGTGGGTCCGGTGATTTTCCTGTCTTCCGATATGTCCAGCTATGTGACCGGTACGATCATTCCGGTCGATGGCGGCTATTTGTGCCGCTAAATTAAGTGAAAGAAATCTGATGAGTAACACAGAATGTGACGTCTTGGTGGTTGGCAGCGGCGCGGCAGGCATGACTGCCGCCCTGACAGCGGCACGCAAGGGGCTAAAGGTCATCGTCACGGAAAAAGAACCGGTCTACGGCGGCACCTCGGCCTGGTCCGGTGGGTTCCTGTGGGTGCCGGGCAACAAAGTGTGCGCCGAGGCCGGGATCAGCGATTCTGTCGAGGCCGCCAATGAATACCTGAAATCCGAGGCCGGCAATTTCTATGATCAGGGCCGCGTTATGGCGTTTCTGGATACCGGCCCCGAAATGGTTGAATTTGTGCGCAACGAAGGCGTCGATTTTGACGCCTCACCAGCATTTTCCGATTATCACCCAGAGCAGCCCGGCGGCATGCCGGGAGGGCGTTCGATTGTTGCGGCTCCAATGGATGCGCGATTGCTGGGCGATGATCTGGCGCGCATTCGACGGCCCAAGAAGGAAATGACCTTTATGGGGCTTCAGATCGGCTCGGGTCCGGAACTGGTGCATTTCTTTAACTTTTCCCGCTCGCTTGCATCATTCGCCTATGTCACGCGCCGGATGGCGGCGCATGGGATCGACATGCTGCGCAATGGCCGCAGCATGCGCATGACCAACGGCAACGCGCTGGTCGGGCGGCTGTTTCATGCCTGCCGCAAGGCCGGGGTGGAATTCTGGTGTGAAAGCCCGGTGGCCAAGCTGACCATCACCGACGGGCAGGTCATCGGCGCAGAAGTGTCGCGTGCAACCGGGCCGGTGATGGTTGCGGCGAAAAAGGCCGTGGTGCTGGCATCCGGCGGCTTTCCGCGCGATCCGGAAATGACTGCGCGCCTATATGGCCGCGACGTAAGCGACGGCGCGCATGTGTCAGCCGCTCCCGAAGGCAATACCGGCGATGGTCTGAAACTGGGGACCGCGGCGGGCGGCAACGTGATCGAAGACCTGCCCAATGCGGCGGCCTGGGCGCCGGTGTCTCTGGTGCCGCGCGGCGATGGCACGTTTGGCGATTTCCCGCATTTCGTCTGTCGTGGCAAACCCGGTGTGATCGGCGTGCTGCGCACCGGCGAGCGGTTCGTCAACGAGGCCAATTCATACCATGATTTCGTGCAGGCTCTGGTGGCCGCAACCGAAGGCAAAGCCAAACCCGAAGCATTTCTGATCTGCGATCACAAGACCATCCGCCGCTATGGACTGGGTTACGTGCGGCCCAGCCCGATGCCTTTGTCGCCGCATGTGCGCAGCGGCTATGCCATCAAGGGCGACACGATTGCCGAGCTGGCGCAGAACGCCGGTATTGACGCGGATGGTCTGGCGAAAACGCTGGAATTGTTCAACGCCGATGCGCGTCAGGGCAAGGACACGGCGTTTCACAAGGGCAGCACCGCCTACAACCTGTTTCATGGCGATGCGAGCCACAAACCGCACCCCAATCTGGCCCCGCTTGAGAACGGGCCATTCTATGGCATCCGGGTCATTCCCGGCGATATCGGCACTTTTGTCGGTCTGAACACTGATGAAAACGCACAGGTGCTGGACGGCGAAGGCAAGCCGGTCAAGGGGCTTTATGCCGCTGGCAACGACATGCTGAGCGTCATGGGAGGAGCCTATCCGGGCGGCGGCATAACGCTCGGGCCGGGCATGACATTCGGCTATGTGGCGGCAAACCATATCGCTGCAAATTCATAACAAAACTGAAGACTACCAACGGGAGGAACGACAATGAAGACGATAAAAACCACGGAAACCACGAAAACATTTGGAAAACTGGCGTCCGCCGCCATCGCGATGGTCGCGACGGCGGGGGTGGCGACAACCGCACTTGGCGATGAAATCCGCATTGGCCTGATCGCCGCGACATCCGGGCCGGCGGCCTTTCTGGGAGAGGCCGAGAAAAAAGCGTTCGACATGCGTGTCGAACAGCTGAACGCGACAGGCGGCATTGCCGGTCACACCATCGTGCCGGTGTTCTTTGACACCGAAGGCAACGGCACCAAGGCCGCACAACAGTTTCGCCGTCTGGCCGAAACAGATAACGTTCATGTGGTGATTGGCCCCTCGACCACCGGCGAAAGCATGGTCATCAAACCGCTTGCCGCTGAATTGAAGCTGCCGACCATCTCGATGGGCGGTGCCGGGGTGATCGTCGATCCGATCGAACATTACATGTTCAAGACCCCACCCACCGACAACATCGTTGCGGCGCATATCATGGAATGGGTCAAGTCAAAGGGCATGGGCTCAATTGCCTTGCTTTCTTCGGCTGATGGTTATGGTCAGGCCGGTGCCGGCGCTGTCAAAGCTGCCGCCGAAGCCGCCGGGATCAAAGTTGCGATTGCCGACGAATTTGGCGCCCGTGACAGCGACATGACCCCGCAATTGTTGCGGGTTCGCAGCAGTGACGCCGAGGCGCTGATCGTCTGGAGCGTCAACCCCGGCCCGACCATCATTCTGCGCAACGCCCAGTCGATTGGTCTGAAACAGCCGATCATCAACAGCTATGGCGCGGCCTCTCAGGCGCTGATTGACCAGGCTGGCGGCGCTGCCGAGGGCAGCTATGTGTCCTCGATGCGCATTCTGGCCCCTCAAAGTCTGGCCGACGACGACCCGATCCGCGAAGTGGTTCAGAAGCTGGCTGCGGATTACAACGAGGCGTTTGGCGAGAACCCGCCAACCTTTGCCGCGCATTCCTACGATGCTTTGAACCTGATCAAGGCCGCGGTTGAAAAGTCCGGTGTTGTCGGGCGTGAGGAAATCACCGATGCGATCAATTCCGGCGTCGAGTTCGCCGGCGGCAACGGCTATTTCCGCTATAGCGCCGACAATCACAACGGTCTGGGTGCGGACAGTCAGTCGATGATCATGCTGACGGTCAAAGACGGCGGCTTTGTTCTGGCTGATTAACCACAACATCCGGGGCAGAGGGCGCATACCCCCTGCCCCGGTATGAGGAATTTACAACATGTCGAGCTTTGAAATGCTGGTGCAGGTTATGGTCAGTGGCCTGATGGTCGGCTTTATCTATGGGCTGGCGGCGCTGGGTTTTACCATCGTTTATAACGCCACCCAGATCGTCAATTTCGCCAATGGTGAATATCTGATGATCGGAGGGATGATCGTGGCAGTGCTGGCGCAGTCGACCCTTGATCTGCCGATCTACCTGTCGGTTCTGATGGCTGTCGGGGCGACAGGGATACTGGGTTATCTGACCCAGACGGTCATCATCAGGAACACCAAATCGCGCGATCCCATGACTCTGGTCATGCTGACCATCGGTCTGGCGGTTGCCATGCGTGGGCTGGTCAGTTTTCTGTTCGGGCGGGACGTGAAATTTGTGCCGGATTTCGGCGTGTTCGACGTGATTTTGATTGGCAATATCTATATTCCCTCACAGGCGATCTGGGTCTTTATCACATTCATCGCCGTGACACTGGGCATCTGGTTCCTGTTCAACCGCACCCTGATCGGCAAGGCCATGCAGGCCGTCAGCCTTGATCCGCGTGCCGCCGCCCTTTGCGGCATCAATCCCGGCAATCTGGCCGCCATGTCCTTTGCGCTCGCCGCCGGTATCGGCGCGCTTGCCGGGGCGGTGTCGGCCCCGATCCAGCCGGTATTTTATGAAAACGGCGTGTTTCTGGGCCTCAAGGGCTTTGCCGCCGCCGTCGCCGGGGGCTTTGGCAATCCGGCGGGGGCCATTCTGGGAGGGCTGATCATCGGGTTGGTCGAAAGCTTGGCGGCGGGCTATGGCGCGTCCGGCTACAAAGATGCCATCGCCTTTGTTCTGCTGATCCTGATCCTGCTGGTCCGCCCCGCCGGGCTGATCGGCAAAGCCCATGTCAGCCGAGTGTGAGGGCGCTATGAAACATCCCTTAGAACAACGTATCCGCCATGACCGTATCGGTCTTGCGGTACTGGCCCTTGTGCTGATCGCGCTGGAGCTGACCATATCGAACCAGTTCCACCGCAGCGTCATCAGCCTGTCGATGATCTTTGCCATTGCCGCCATTGGGCTGGGCCTTTTGGTCGGGTTCACCGGCATCATTTCGATCGGTCAGGGGGCGTTTATTGGCATCGGGGCCTATGTCATGGCCCTAAGCCTGCGCGATCTGGGCATCCCGGCCATCGCTGCACTGATCCCCTCGGCGCTGATCCCGGCGCTGATCGCTTATGTGATTGGGCGGCCAATCCTGCGGCTGTCGGGTATCCATCTGGCCATGGCCACGCTGGCCTTTGGGGCCACGTTTTATATCGTCGCCTCGCAATGGCGGTCACTGACCGGCGGGCTTGATCCGGGCATCCCGTCGCTGCCGGCGTTTCCGGGGGCGTTTGGGCTAAGCCCCAACAGCGCCCTGTTCTACCTGACCATTCTTATCCTGCTGGGCGTTACCTATCTGGCGCTGACCATCGTTCACAGCCGCCATGGCCGCGCCCTGATGGCGGTGTCGGCCAACGAAGGCGTCGCGGCAGGGTTTGCCGTTGACGTGGTGCGCCTGAAAACCAGCATCTTTTGCGTCGCAGCGGCATTTTCCGGATTGGCCGGCGGGCTGTTTGCGCTTTACCTGCGGTCGTTCAACGCCGGGTTCTTTGGCGTCGGCCTGTCGATCGAATTGCTGATGATGGTAATCATCGGCTCGCTGACCTCGGTCTGGGGCGCCATATTCGGAGCCTTTGCGCTGACCATCCTGCCCAACCTGCTTGAGGATTTCGAACATGCCAAACATCTGGCCTATGGCGTGACGATGGTGCTGGTGATGATGTTTGCCCCCAACGGGCTTGGCGATGCGTTGTTCCGGCTGGCGCGGCGCGCGGTGGTTCGCAAACAGGATGAACGGGCATGAACGGCAATACCCTTGAGCTGCGCGACCTGACTAAACGGTTTGGCGGAGTGACCGCAATTGACAACCTAAGCCTGACGGTCGAACCGGGACAAGTGACGGCGCTGATCGGTCCGAACGGAGCGGGCAAAACCACCGCAATCAATCTGGTGACGGGGTTTCTGGCCGCAAATCAGGGTGACATCCTGTTTGACGGTGCGCGAATCAACGACCTGCCAATGCACGAGCGCGCCGCCGCCGGTATTGCCCGCACCTATCAGACACCACAGATTGCGCCGGGGCTAAGCGTGTTGGAAAACGTCATGCTGGGCGCACATAAGGACGGGCGGTTTCGCCTTTTGGACGGGCTGATGCGGCCGGGTCTGTTGATGCAGGAACAAATACGCCTGCGCCAGTTGGCCGAAGCGGCGCTGGAACTGGTCCAGGTAGAGCAGAAATTCTATCTGCGTCAGGGCGCCGACATGGCCTATGGCATCCAGCGCGCCATAGAACTGGCGCGGTTGATCGTTCAAAAGGCCGGTTTTCTGTTGCTGGACGAACCCGCCGCCGGGCTGAACCATTCTGAAACCGCCCATGTCGCCGCCTTTGTGCGTGCGCGCGCCGATGAAGGCCGCGCGGTGCTGTTGGTGGAACATGACATGGACATGGTGATGCAGGTCTCGGACCGGATCGCGGTGCTGAACTTTGGCCGTCTGATTGCTCAGGGCACGCCGGATGAAATTCGTTCAAACCCAAGCGTGATCGAAGCCTATCTTGGGGTCGACGACGAAGACGAGGATACAACAGCATGAACACAGCTGCATCTCTTGAGGTTCGCGATCTGCGGGTTGGCTATGGCTCGCTTGAGGTGCTGCACGGCCTGTCGCTAAACGTACAACCCGGTGAAATTGTGTCGCTGATCGGGGCAAACGGGGCCGGCAAGTCCACATTGCTGAACGCGATTTCCGGAGTTGTGCCAGTCAGAGGTGGGCACGTTTTGCTGGACGGTAAGGATATCCGCGCTCTCAAAGCCCCGGACGTCGCCCGCGCCGGTTTGCGGCAGGTGCCTGAAGGACGCCGGGTTTTCGCTGATCTGACGGTTGAGGACAATCTGTTGCTGGGGGGCTATGGCACCACCACGCACCATCAGCGCGGCGAGCGTCTGGAAGAAATTTTCGACCTGTTCCCACGCCTGAAGGAACGCCGCTGGCAACCCGGCGGCACCCTGTCCGGTGGTGAGCAACAAATGCTGGCAATTGGCCGCGCGCTGGTGGCGTCACCCCGGTTGCTGATGCTGGATGAACCCTCGATGGGACTGGCACCCTTGGTGACGCGGGATGTGTTCGCGCTGATCGGACGTCTGCGCAACGAACTTGGCATTGGCATTCTGCTGGTCGAACAAAACGCCCGCGCCGCCCTGAAGATGAGCGACCGCACCTATGTTCTGACGCTAGGCGAGATCCAGCAACACGGGACCAGCGCCGATTTGTTGCGCGACCCGAAAGTGCTCGCAGCCTTTCTGGGTGAAGAAACCGCACCAAACTGAGCTGAGCCAGCAAAATTTCCGACCAAAGCGACGGTGATCCGCTTAATTGGCCCCTTACCGGGGGCTGGTTATCGGCATGCTGAGTGATTCGGGTCATTTTCGGGCGCTGCATCGAGATCACGGATCATTATTCCTCGATTAAATCTCTGCTGCGAATTAAATATTGACGCCTTTTAAGTTAATTAGCTCAAATTTTCTAATGATTGTTAGAAAACTGTTGCAAAATGAAACCTCTGTTATAATTTAGCAGCGTTCCAGGCTATTCCAACACCTGTCAACAATCGCGGTGGTTTGTTCTGAAAAGATCAAACCGGGGGAACTCAAAGGTTACCTGCCCCGCTTGTGGCAATAATTGGATATCATTCTGGGCATATGGGGGACTATTTTATACATGCAGGGCAATAACATAGCCAGACAGGAAGCATCGCGTACTGCGTCGGTTCCTTTGAGCATTCAAAACGCGACGTTGAAATTTGGCGGCGTGACGGCGCTGAACGATGTCAGCATCGAGGTTCGCGACGACGAACTTTTGGCCATCATCGGTCCCAACGGTGCAGGCAAAACTTCGCTGTTAAATGTCACGGCGGGGTTCTATCGCCCGCAGCAAGGCCGGGTTGAAATGTCAGGCCGCGATATCACCGGATTGCGGGTCGACCAGGTTGCCAGCTTGGGGGTCGCCCGTACCTTTCAGGGCACGCATCTTTTCGCCGGACAGACTGTTATCGAGAACATTCTGGTGGGGCGTCATATGCTGATGAAATCGAACGTCGTTCAGGCCTTTGTGCATTTCGGCTGGGTGGCGCGCGAAGAAACCTCACACCGTGAGGTGGTCGAAGAAATCATTGACTTCCTCGAGATTGAACCGATCCGAAACCGCCCTGTCGGCACCCTTGGGTATGGCTTGCGCAAGCGGGTCGATCTGGGGCGCGCACTGGCGCAGGAACCCAATATCCTGTTAATGGACGAGCCGATGGCCGGCATGAATTCCGAGGAAAAAGAAGATCTTGCACGATTTATTCTTGACGTGCGCGAGGCGCGCAACATCCCTGTCGTTCTGGTCGAACATGACATGGGCGTGGTGATGGATCTGGCAGATCGTGTGGTCGTACTGGATTTCGGACAAGTCATCGCCGACGGCACTCCGGAAGAGGTCCAGAACGACCCCGCCGTGATCAAAGCCTATCTGGGAGCATGAGGATGAGCGACAAGCACAACCACCCTTCCCTGTCCGACCCTGCGGTCCTGAACTCTCAGACTTTGCCGCAAATCCTGTTGGCACGCGCACAGGCGACGCCGGACGGATTGTCCGAGCGCCACAAGCGTCTGGGTATCTGGCGTGAATTTACCTGGTCGAACGTGCTTGACCGGGTCCGCGCCTTTGCCCTTGGGCTGGAAGGCATGGGATTGGAACATGGCGACACGGTGATGTTGATTGGCGAAAACGAGCCTGAACATTTCTGGGCCGAATATGCGGTTCAGTCACTGGGTGGGGCAATTGTTTCAGTCTATCCTGACCAGACGACCGAGGAACTGGCCTTTCTCGCCAAGGATTCACAGGCCCGTGTGTTCGTGGCTCAGGATCAGGAACAGGTCGACAAATGCCTGAGCATCATTGAAGAGCTTGAGGGCGTATTGGCCATCGTCTTTTGGGATGGAGCCGGATTGTGGAACTACGAACATCCGCTTTTGACGTCTTTTGACGATGTATCCGCCGAGGGGCAGAAAGTTCACGACGCCAGCCCGGACCGCTTTGCCGGGATCGTTGCCAAGGGCACATATGACGATCTGGCAGTGCTGTCCTATACATCAGGCACCACCGGCAAACCCAAAGGCGTGATGCTGAGCCATCGCTATATGTTTGACAATTCCACCCGGGTTCTTGGGGCCGTCGATATCCAGCCGGGTGCGGAATATCTGACATATATTTCACCCGCATGGGCAACAGAACAGATGTTCGGTCTGGCCATCGGCCTGATCGGCCCGATGGTGGTGAATTTCCCGGAAGGTCCAGAAGAAGTTTTGGACAATATCCGCGAACTGGCTGTCGATGCGATGGTGTTCAGCCCGCGCCAATGGGAAAATCTGGCCTCGATCGTGCAGGCCCGTATGCTGGGCGCCGGACCCATTCGCCGTGGATTGTATGAATGGGGTGTCCGGGTCGGAATGGCTGTTTATGTCGAGCAGCTTGAAGGGCGCACACCACCGCTGTGGGCGCGGATCCAGATTCCATTTGCCGAGGCTTTGGTGCTGCATCATCTGCGTGATAATCTGGGGCTGGGAAGCGCCGATGTGGCGCTGTCAGGTGGTGCGCTGATGGCCCCTGACGTGTTCCGCCTGTTTCACGCCATGGGGGTCAAGTTGCGCAATGTTTACGGGGCCACCGAAACCGGCCTGATGACGGCGCATACCGGCAAAACCTACCAGCTTGAAACCAGTGGGCGCTGGATGGATTGTGACCGCAGATATGGCGACCCGGTCAAGCACCGCATCGCTGATGACGGCGAGCTTCAGATCAGCGGCGGATCGGGGTTTGGTGGCTATTTCAACCAGCCCGAGAAATCCGCCGAGGCGCTGACCGAAGATGGCTGGTATGCCACTGGCGACGCGGTTTCGCTGACCGATGATGGCGAACTGGTGTTTCTGGACCGGGTCAAGGACATGCGCGAATTGAAATCCGGGCACCGATACCCGCCTCAATTCATCGAAACCCGTCTGCGCTATAGCCCGTTCATCAAAGATCTGATGACCTTGGGCAACGAGGCACGCGATTATGTCACCGCCCTGATCAATATCGACATGGAGGTTCTCAGCCGTTGGGCCGAGGAAAACGGCATTGGGTT
>JAHRVZ010000171.1 GCA_019090405.1 Paracoccaceae bacterium | reverse complement strand
CCTGATCTCGGGCCAACCACTGGTTGGATTCGAAGAAATCAAAGGGCCAGATACGATCGCTGCAGACCGCTATATGTTTTATCGAACTTAGCCATGAACTTTGCGCGATACGCTGTCTTTTATGTGCCGCCGACAGATGCCCAATGGGCTCGCGACTGCACGAATTGGTTGGGTTGGGATCTGAACACAGGGTGTGATGTTGCGCATCCCGACATCGCGGACCTGCCCTTGGCGGTATCCCAGATCACCCGAACCCCACGCCGGTACGGTTTGCATGCAACGCTAAAACCACCGTTTCGACTGGCCCCAGACCAGACCAAAGACACTCTCAAATCTGCTTGCGCCACATTGGCCAGTGATCAGAAACCGGTTCAAATCCAGTCGCTTGCTGTAACCCGGTTGGGTCGGTTCTTGGCTCTTTGCCCCTTTGGTGAGACCAATTCGCTTAGCACTCTCGCAGCCCGATGCGTCAGCGAACTGGACGTGTTTCGCGCGCCGCCAACAGCGGACGAACTGGCACGTCGCCGCGGATCAGGCCTGTCGGTAAGACAAGAACACAACCTGACCCGTTGGGGCTTTCCGCATGTCATGGACCTGTTCCGGTTCCACATCACACTGACAGGGCGCCTGCCCAAGGACGCGTTGGAAAGCGTTGCAAATGCTCTGGAAAACATGTTGGCCAACCAACTTCCAGCGCCTTTAGATTTAGCCGATCTGGCGCTGGTAGGCGAGGACAACACGGGACTGTTCCACCTGATTCAGCGCTATCCGCTGGTAGGCTAGTCCGGTTCCGTCAGGCAAAACAGCCCACCACATTATTCCCCCTACCATTGCCCGCGCGACGCGCCTATATGCAAGCCAAACCATATACGCAGGTGATCCATGTCCTTTGACCGCAATATCAAAATCGCTCCTTCAATCCTTGCCTCTGATTTCGCCAATTTCGGCGCTGAATGCGAGGCTATTGAGGCACAAGGCGCTGACTGGGTGCATGTTGACGTGATGGATGGCCATTTTGTTCCGGCCATTACCTTCGGCCCGGCCACATGCGCCGCGATCCGCCCGCATATCAAGGGCGTCATGGACGTGCACCTGATGATTTCCCCGGTTGATCCCTATATTGACGCGTTTGCCAAGGCCGGTGCCGACATCATCACCGCCCATGTCGAGGCCGGCCCACATATTCACCGCACATTACAAGCGATCCGCGATGCCGGGGCCAAAGCAGGCGTGGCGTTGAACCCCGCAACCCCAGCCAGCAGCGTCGAACATTTGCTGGATATGGTTGACCTGATTTGCGTGATGACAGTGAACCCCGGCTTTGGTGGGCAGAAATTCATTCACTCGCAAATCGACAAGGTCAAAACCCTGCGTGCGATGATTGGCGATCGACCCATTCACATCGAAATTGACGGCGGAGTTGACCCGACAACCGCACCTCTGGTCGCAAATGCCGGGGCCGACGTTCTGGTCGCCGGGTCGGCCGTATTCAAAGGCGGGTCAGTCAGCAATCCCGACGTTTACGGCCAAAACATCCGTTCAATCCGGGACGCTGCGAACAACGGCTAGGCAGGCTGTGGGCAAAGTCCATGTTGCAACGCCACCGCATCACCGACACTGCCTAGCCCAATCCAGAAAATCGGGGCTTTCGCTTTTGCAGAAATGCCGCGATGCCCTCGGCGGCCTCGTCCCCGCCAGCCGCCAGCGCCATGGCGTTGCGTTCTGCATCCAATTGCGCCGCCTCGGTTGTCTCATAGGCGGCCGATACCAAACGGCGGATGGCACTTTGGCTTTCACGCGGGCCTTGGGCGATTGAGTCCGCCAAGGCCTGTGCAGTCGCTTTGAGCTGATCCGCGGGCACAACGGCATTCACAGCACCCAGCGCATACATTTTTTCAGCCGTCACCGGGCGTCCCAGCAGGCACATTTCCATGGCCAGCGGACGTGGCAACATCCGTGCAAGCGATGACGTCAGACCTGCATCCGGCACCAATCCTGCTTTGACATAAGCCGCCGTAAATTTGGCACCTTCAGACGCAACAATCATATCACACGCCAGCGCCAATGACGCCCCCGCCCCTGCAGCACCGCCCTCGACCACAGCAATGACCGGAACTGGGCTGGCCCGGATCGCGCGAACCAGATCGTGCAATTCATCCACCTTGTCGCGGCGCTGATGCTCGGTCAGTTTGCGCCGCTCGATCAGTACGTTCAGATCACCACCAGCGCAGAAAAAACCACCCTCTGATGTCAGCAGAATCGACCGAATACGCAGATCAGAAGCACCTGCCACAGCCTGCCCAATTGCAGCGTACAAATCAGGCGACAAAGCCCCGCGCTGTGCTGTGTTCATATTCACAACAACCAGCCGATCACCCCGGTCATCGATTCGTGCCAAGGTCATGTTTCAATCCTTTTGCGAATGGCCTTAAAGACACCATCCACGGTCGCAATCAAAGTCTCGACCGCGGCATCTGGTTTCAAAGCAAATATGTCGCCATTCTGGCCGCTGCTATGGCTCAGATAATGGTCTGCCATTAGCTTAGTTAAGCAGCGCTTAGGTCAATAAACCGCGCCAGATGGTAATCGGTATCGCCGAACCGATGGTCCGTCATGACGATGCGTTTGGCAATGTGGGCCAGTTCATATTCCTGCGTCATCGCAATTCCGCCGTGCATCTGAATGGATTCTTCCGCCACCAAACGACCAGCCCGGCCAATCAGGTTACGAGTCGCGGCGATGTTCAGATCCCGAATATGCGCGTCGCCTTCAAGGTGGCCAGCCGCATTGATAACTGCCGATCGCGCCTGTTCCAATTCGATCAAAAGATCGGAGAACCGATGCGCCAGCGCCTGAAATGTGCCAATCGGTCGGCCAAACTGTTTGCGGGTCATCAAATATTCACGGGTCAGTTCAGTGGCCGTTTCCATCGCGCCCACTGCCTCGGCGGTGAGGGCGACATTGGCGGCTGCAACCCGTGTCTCAATGGCTGCAAATGCCTTGCCTGCTGCGCCCAGACGGGCAGAAACCGGCAGGCGTACATCGTCCAATGTTACCTCAGCCGCGCGACCACCGCTAAGCAACGGATAGCCCTGCAATGTCAGCCCGGCTGTGTCTGCAGGCACCAGAAACAACGAAATTCCATCGACCTCATCCAAGGCACCGTTTTCGCGTGCTGACACCAACAGATATCCGGCGGCTTCGCCGT
>JAHRVZ010000170.1 GCA_019090405.1 Paracoccaceae bacterium | reverse complement strand
TTCTTGCCTGCCCCCAGCAACATCTGCGTGCGCACCGATATTTTTGCCCCGGTAAAAACCTCGTCTATGTGCCGGATATGGGTCTCGGCGGTGAAATAGCTTCCGCAGCCGGTCTTAATATAGGTTGCATCACAGCCAATCAACACCATGAAACGATCCGTAGCGGCGGCAAAGGCATCAAGGTATCGCGACTCGGTCATATGGCCGTTGTAATCTGCCCAATCTATCGGAACAGCGCGCTCCAGGGTCAAAATCGGTTGCGATAAATCCTTGATCTGATCCAAAGTTGCGGCCAGTTCAGTGCCGGATTTCAGCACTTTGTCATGCGCGTTCAGCAGTGCCCCCGCGCCCCAGTCCTGCATCTTTAGCGCCCGCATCATGCTGACCAGATTATTGTCGCGGATACGTTCCAATTCGCGGATTGAAAACATGCCCGATTGGGCGTCCGACTGATCCGAAATCATATCAACCAGTTCATCCGTCAGATCAGGCACATCCATCAGTTTGGTCCATGGCCATTTCAGAGCCGGACCAAACTGCGCAATAAAATGCTTCATCCCGGCCTCGCCGCCAGCGACCCTATAGGTTTCAAACAGACCCATTTGCGCCCAGCGAATACCAAATCCATAACGTATCGCATCGTCGATTTCTTTGGTGCTGGCGATACCATCTTTGATCAGCCATAACGCCTCGCGCCAAACCGCCTCAAGGAAGCGATCGGCGATATGGGCATCAATCTCTTTTTTCACATGCAGCGGGTGCAGCCCCAGCGACACCAGCATTGCGCTTGCCTGTTCAATCCTCGCGGTGTCATTGGTCGGCGTCGTCACCAGCTCGATCAAAGGCAGCAGATAAACCGGGTTAAACGGGTGTGTGACCATGATTTGTTCGGGGCGGCTGGCACCCTTTTGTAGTTCCGATGGTTTGAACCCGGATGTAGACGACCCGATAATTGCGCCTGTATCGCAAAACGCCTGAATAGTCGCAAACACCTTTTGCTTTATTGCAAGGTTCTCAGGAACGCTCTCTTGAATCCAGACGGCTTTGGCAACCGCATCACCCAGATCATCATGAAAACTTAGCCGCCCCTCATCCGGCAATGCCACATCACTTAGCCCCGGCAACGATCGGCGCGCATTGTCCAGCACTTCGCCAATCTTACGCTTGGCTTCGGGGTCCGGGTCAAACACCCGCACATCCCAACCGTTCAGCAAGAACCGCGCAGCCCAACCGCCGCCAATTACCCCACCGCCAATGATTGCCGCTGTATTGTTGGTCATGTCACTATTTCCACAGGTTCCGGGCCGGCAGACCCGCCCGGTGATGTCACCAGAGATAAAAATGAGACCTGTGGCACCATGAAGGCCAGGTAAAACGATGGCCCCCTCACGACACTGGTCCTCGCTTGACCAAGCCCAGCTTCTCACGCACCTCAGCAGGCCCGATCACCCGCGCGCCGATATTTTCGACGATGCTGCCGGCACGTTCGACCAACTGCCAGTTCTCGGCCAATACGCCCTTGTCCAGCCACAGATTGTCTTCAAGCCCGACACGCACATTGCCCCCCGCCAGCACCGACGCTGCCACATAGGCCATTTGATTACGCCCCAGCCCAAAAGCGCTGAACGTCCAGTCGTCAGGCACATTATTCACCATCGCCATAAATGTATTCAGATCATCCGGCGCGCCCCAGGGCACGCCCATGCACAGCTGCACAAGTGCCTGACTGTCCAATACCCCATCTGCAACCAATTGTTTTGCATACCATAAATGACCGGTATCAAACGCCTCGATCTCGGGTTTAACGCCAAGGTCAGTCATCATCCGCGCCATTGCCGTCAACATGCCCGGCGTGTTGGTCATCACATAATCGGCTTCGGCAAAGTTCATGGTGCCGCAATCCAATGTGCAGATCTCTGGCCGACACTCAGCCAGATGCGCCACCCGCGCGCTGGCCCCGGCCATATCAGTGCCATCCAAAAGCGGCAGAGGCTTTTCCACGTCGCCAAAAATCATATCCCCACCCATGCCCGCAGTCAGATTCAACACCATATCCGTTTCGCTGTCTCGAATGCGGTCAGTGACTTCACGAAACATCCCCAGATCGCGCGAAGGCGCGCCTGTGTCGGGGTCACGCACATGGCAATGCACCACCGCCGCCCCGGCCTTGGCCGCAGCAATCGCGCTGTCAGCGATCTGTTTGGGTGAACGCGGAACCTTGTCGCTGCGATTTTGGGTGGCACCTGATCCGGTGACGGCACAAGTGATGAAAACGTCTTTGTTCATAGCCAGTGGCATAGGGGAATCCTTTTAGCGGGTTCACCTGATCATGGCGCAGCTTGGCGACCTTAACTTTGCATGATACGCTGTCTACTTGATGAAATACGAAAAAACCATCTTTGAGCCGAACCCAAAACCGCTCAGCATTTCGGTGCTGGTGCTCGACAACTGCAATACCTTGTCCTTTGCCGCGGTTGTTGACCCGATGCGAGCAGCCAATCGGTTGTCAAATCGGCGTTTGTTTGACTGGAGCTATGTCACGGCGACAGGCAAAGACGCCCGCCTGACCAGCGAACTAAACGTACCCGGCACCGCACTTTCCCGGCTTGAGCAATGTGATTTATTGCTGGTGGTCGCAGGCTTTGATCTGGACCGCCTTTCCACACCAGCGCTTTGTGCCAGTCTGCGCCGGGTAGCCGCTGGTGGCACGACACTGGCCGGTATTGATGGTGGTCCCTGGGTCTTGGCCAAGGCAGGGCTGCTGGACGGATATGCCGCCACAACCCACTGGGAAGACCTGGACAAGTTTGCCGCTGAATTTCCCGCTGTCACCGCCTTGCGTGATCGGTTCCACATCGACCGCAACCGCATGACCAGCGGCGGCGCAGCCCCCGCCATCGACATGATGTTGCAGCTGATTTCGGCACGTTTCGGCTCGGGTCTCGCGGCCCGCGTCGCCGGTGCATTCATATACGAAGCCGCATCTGACCCGTCCCGTGCGCAGCTGCGTATGCCGCCACATCCGGGCCACAATGCACTAACCACGCGGGCAAATACTCTGATGGAACAAACGCTTGAGGCACCGCTGACGATCCCGGTTCTCGCCCGTCAATGTGCCACCAGCCCGCGTGCGTTACAGCACCAGTTTCAAACCCGCCTGAACACCACCCCGCAAGCGCATTACCTGCATCTTCGCCTTACTGAGGCTGAACGTCTTGTCACCAACACCAACCTGCCAATCCAAGACATCGCACTCGCCACCGGATTTGCCTCTCAATCCAGTTTCGCCCGCGCCTTCCAAAAAACCATGGGCACCTCTGCCCGCGCCCTCAGAAAACAGCAATCATCTTCAAATTCTTTTGTTTGAAAATATCCCCGCCGGAGGCTCCCGCACTTGCAGCAGGAGCAAGCTATTGATTATCTAGAACGGCATCGGATGCGCCTGATGTGCTTTATCAATCTCGGCTAACACATCCTCAGACAGCACAACATCCAACGACCCCAGCAAATGTTCCAATTGTGCCACTTGCGTTGCCCCAAATATCGCAGACATCATGAACGCGCGATTTCGACACCAGGCCAATGCCATATGCACCACGTCCAACCCATGGCGGGCGGCGATGTCCAGATAAGCATCAACTGCGGGATACACCCGTTCAGAATCTCGCTTACCCAGCGACTCGACGATTGATTTGCGCGATCCTTCCGGCACCGCCCCGTTTTGGTACTTTCCACTTAACAGCCCAGCGCCTAACGGCGAAAAACCCATCAACCCCACATCTTCATTAACGCTCAGCTCGGCCAGATCGGTGTCAAACATCCGGCACAAAAGCGAATATTCATTCTGGATCGACGCCACCCTTGGGCCCGCCCCCTCATCGCTCAGACGCAACCATTGTGCCGTACCCCAGGCGCTTTCGTTGCTCAGTCCAAAGGCGCGGATATTGCCTTTGTCGACCTGAATTTGCAGCGCCTCAAGACAGTCCAACATATTGGCAAGCGTGGTTTCACGGTTCTGGGCCGATGGATCATAGCTCCAGTTCTTTCGGAACATATAGCTGCCCCGGTTGGGCCAGTGAAATTGATAAAGATCAATATAATCGGTCTGAAGTCGTGAAAGCGATCCCTCGATGGTCTCAGCAATGGTGGCCGAACTGATTGGCGCGCCATTGCGAATATGCTTCAACCCTTCGCCGGAATGTTTGGTCGCCAAAATATAGTCGCCCCGCCGTGCTGGATTGGCTGCATTCCAGGTACCGACAATCCTTTCGCTGCCACCTGTTGTCTCTGCCGACACCGGATTGACCGGATACATTTCGGCAGTATCGACAAAATTGACACCTGCAGCCAGCGCCATATCAATCTGCATATGGGCATCGACCTCTGGCGTCTGAGTGCCAAAGGTCATGGTCCCCAGACATAGCTCTGAGACTGACAGGCCGGTACGGCCCAGCGGGTTCATTTTCATGTGGTCTACCTTTTTGGTGTTCGCGTAGACCCGGACCCTAATGATCTGGGCGCAAAGTTAAAGCGACCTGTTTCACAGGCCATGTTGAGTTGCCCGCCGATTTCGGTCAGAATTTGGGAATTACGCCGTTATTCAGGGAATTGCCGCATGCCGCAGACCATTACCAAAGGGATCAAAGCCCTGCTTGATGAGGCCAACGCCATTGTCACACTCATGCCCATAGCCGAGGCCAAAACCCGGCTTGACGACGACGATTATGTCTTTGTCGACATCCGCGACATCCGCGAGGTCAAACGCGGCGGCACCCTGCCCGGCGCAGTCCTGTGTCCGCGCGGCATGCTGGAATTCTGGATCGACCCGGACAGCCCCTATCACAAACCGATGTTCAATCAGGACAAAACCTATGTGTTTTACTGCGCCGGAGCGTTGCGGTCAGCATTGGCCGCAAAAGTGGCCATGGAAATGGGACTTGCCCCGGTCCAGCATCTTGAAGGTGGTTTTGCCGGATGGGTCAAACAGAACGGCCCGGTCGATAGGCGCGACGACTAGGTTTGCGACCTTTAGGCGACTAACGATAGAGACAGTCGCTTTCTGTGATTTTCAGGCGCTTGTCCGGTGCGGCCAAGGTCAGCGCAGCGGATTTCACCGGGCCAGACATTCGACCCTGTCAAAATCGGTCAAATCCAAACCAAATTTGACGAGGTGTTCGAAGCTTTAGACAGTGTTGGCGAGGAGAATTTTTGCGAGGCTCCGTCCTACTAAACAGTTGGAGCCTCAGGCAGTCCCGGTGCAGTTCAAGTTGGAAATGAAGATTTCACCCATTGCAAATTTTACAGCCATGGGCAGAAAATTTTAATTGGCAGAACCTAAATATGACGATGGACATGGTTGGTGACGCCAAATCGAAAAGTTTGTCATTTGACGACATGAATCCAAAGCTTGATGAAGCCCGGGGCAGGCTGAGTACGATTTCGCAACTGTTGAAATGACTCAAATCATTGGGCATACTGTGAATACACCAATGGGCGGCGTCATAGTAGCTCACGGCGCTGGTCGAATTGTTGCACGCACAAATGAAGGGTCTCAACACATATACCCAGCTTGGTTTGACATTGTATCGACGTGTATGCCGGCCTCACTGTCCGATGAAGCATTGCAAACTACACTAGCCGGTGGATAAACAAGGGGCACCAAACCATGAAACTCACTATTGCTTTGATAACATTGTTATTCTCGGGTCTTCCATTGGAAGCTCAGCAACTTGAAATTGAGTTCACTATCACCGAGGATGGTCAGGCAGCGGGTTGCACTGGTGCGACCGTCATGGGACTGGATCCAAATGGCGATGGCTTTCTGTCAGTTAGGGCAGGGCCTGGAACGCAATTTCGCAAGATTGATGAACTCTACAACGGCGTTGGGGTTAGAACCTGCGCAAAGCAAGGGTCTTGGTGGGGCGTGTACTATGGTAAGCCTCGGCGAAAGGGCTGGGTACATGGAAACTGGCTTGGCAATTGGGCGGGCTGACGGTAGTTCAAAGGCCATGTGTTG
>JAHRVZ010000013.1 GCA_019090405.1 Paracoccaceae bacterium | reverse complement strand
TGATCCGCGAGGCGATTGGGCATGGCGATGCTTTGTATGGCTTTAAGTCGGGGTTTGATCGGGCTGGGTTGAACCTGGGGCTGAAATCCGGTGGTTATTTTCCAGGAAATGAGGCCAAAGGGCTGACCAACCATCAATCAACCGTGTTTTTGTTTGACGCAGATACCGGGCAGTGTCGGGCTGTGGTCGGGGGCAATTTGCTGACCGCCTTGCGCACGGCGGCGGCAAGTTCCGTGTCGATCAACTATCTGGCGCGCAAGGATGCAAGGGTTCTGGGTATGGTGGGGGCCGGGCACCAGTCGTCCTTTCAGATGCGCGCCGCTGTGCAACAACGTGATTTTGACAAAGTGATAGGCTGGAATCTCCATCCCGAAATGCTGTCCCGGCTGGCTGATACTGCCGCTGAACTGGGATTGCCATTCGAGGCGGTTGATCTGGACCAAATGGGCGCTCAGGCGGATGTTATTATCACAATCACATCGTCTTTTTCGCCTATCCTGATGGCGGATCAGGTGAAACCGGGCACCCATATTGCCTGTATGGGGACTGATACGGTCGGCAAACAAGAGGTCGATGCCGCCCTTGTGGCGCGTGCGCAGGTGTTCACCGACGAGGTGACACAATCCACTAGCCTTGGCGAATGTCAGCATGCAATTGCCGCCGGTTTGATCAGCGAAGGTGACATTTCCGAGATTGGCGCGGTGGTAAATGGCACTCATTCCGGGCGATCCTCGGACGCGGCGATAACCTTGTTTGATGGCACAGGGGTCGGCCTGCAGGATCTGGCAGTTGCGGCAACAGTGGTTGATCTGGCAATTGAACGAGGCATTGCGGTTGAGGTTGATTTCTGACGCTGCCATACCTTGTCGTATGCGTATTGCAATCAATGGATTCGGCCGCATTGGCCGCACAATTCTGCGTCAGATTCTGACGTTACCCCAACATGCCGGAATCGAAGTCGTCTGTATCAACGACATCGCCCCGTTAGAAACCTGTGCCTATCTGTTTCAATATGACAGCACCTATGGCCCGCTTCCCCAAGAGGTTCATACCCAAGGCTACGCGATAAGCGTTGCAGGCAGGGTGATCCCGGTCAGCCATTCGGCTGATCTGACCATGCTTGATCTAAACGGTGTCGATATTGTTCTGGAATGTACCGGCATTGCCCGCACCTCGGACGTTGCACAACGAGGGCTTGTGGCGGGTGCCAAATCGGTGCTGATTTCGGGACCGTCACCAGCCGCAGAAACCACCATTGTCATGGGCGCGAATGACGCGGATCTGGGCGATGCGCGTGTTGTGTCAAACGCGTCCTGCACCACCAACGCACTGGCCCCTCTGATCAAAGTCATCGACCAGATCACCGGGATTGATCGCGCTCATATGACCACGATCCATTGCTATACCAATAGCCAGCCAATGATCGACGCCCCGCGTGGCGATCTGGCCCGCAGCCGGGGCGGTGCGCAGTCGATGGTACCAACCACCACCAGCGCGACCGACCTGATCGGGCAGATATTACCGCACCTACAGGACCGCATCAGCGGTGCCGCCGTTCGGGTGCCCACCGCCAGCGTGTCAGCGGTTGATCTGGTGGTGCAGATGGCTGCGGATATGGCAGAAAATGACTTTATCGCAGCTTTGAAACAGGCCGCTAACGACGAACTTGTTCTGGGCTGGACCAACCAGCCATTGGTCTCTAGCGACCTGCGTGCGCGTGCTGAATCCCTGATTATCGCGGAACCTGAAATCCGGGTGACGAACAGGCGGCAGGCCCGTGTGTTTGGCTGGTACGACAACGAATGGGGGTTTTCTGCCCGGATGTTGGACGTTGCCGGGTTGATGACGAAAGGAAGACTATAGCTATGGCAAATACTCCGGGAACTCACAAAGCAGCCTGCCATTGTGGATCGGTCCAATTTAAGGTCCGATTGTCGGACGGGCTAAGTACAGCACGTCGGTGTTCCTGTTCGTTCTGCCAAATGCGAGGTGCGGTTGCTGTATCGGCGAATTTGGATGGGATTACATTCACAAAGGGTCAAGACAAGCTAACGCTGTATCAATTCAACACAAATACAGCGAAACACTATTTTTGCTCGGTTTGCGGAATTTACACGCACCATCAGCGTCGATCCAATCCAAATGAATTCGGAATTAACGCGGCCTGTCTGGAAGGGGTCAGCCCATTCGATTTTCCCGAAGTTGTCGTTAATGACGGGGTTAACCACCCTTCAGACGGATCTTCGGGAACTTTGATCGCTGGCGTGCTGCGGTTTAGTGGCAATTAGATTGCAAGGCCAAAGACCAATCTCATAGGGTTTGACAAATCACGATCCCGCTTAGTGGCTGATGCCATCGCGGAAAGTCTCCAAGGGCACTTTCGTGCCCCTGGAGTTTTTGCGAAAACCTTTAGTCGCCCTTTGGCAGGCTACCTGAACCGTGTCCGGCCATGCCACCTGACACTTCTTCGGTCGCTTCACCGGCCAGTTCTTCGGGCAGGATCAGGTTCAGAACGAT
>JAHRVZ010000003.1 GCA_019090405.1 Paracoccaceae bacterium | reverse complement strand
GCAGAGCCAGACCCGAGGTTTCGATCAGGATATGTTCGGGGCGTGGCTCAAGCGCCATCAATGCCTCGATCGTCGGGATGAAATCATCGGCAACGGTGCAGCAGATGCAGCCATTGGCCAGCTCTAGTATGTTTTCGGCAGGGCAATCCGGAATTGCGCAGGATTTCAGGATTTCCCCATCAACGCCAACATCGCCGAACTCATTGACGATCACAGCCAGACGTTTGCCCTGTGGGTTCTGCATCATGTGCCGCACCAAAGTGGTTTTACCAGAGCCAAGAAAGCCTGTGATGACAGTGACGGGAAGTTTCGACAGATCGGACATAATTACGGTCTCCAGGGGGGGATGCGGGATATACAGTTTTTGCGAAAATGAACCGGGCGTTCGCGCCATGGCACAAGCCCGTTATCGGTGGCGTGATAGCGCGTAGCTCCGTCTATGATGGTTTCGACGTGCTCATCCTCGTTGAAATTGCCGTAGATATAGGTCCAGCGATCACCGCCACGCAGCACCAGCGAACAGCCGCGCGGGCAGTTTGACAAACATTCAACCGGGCGCAGTTTGACGCCGTCAGGCATGCCTTTATCTTTCAGCGCCTGAAACAGTTTTTCACCGGGGGTTTCATTGCCTTCAGGGACCGGCTGGCCACGTTTGCAAGTGGTACAGACAAGCAGCTCGACCGGGGCTTGTGTGTCAGTTGTTAGAGTCGTCATTCGCATTTATCCTGCCATTTTGCAGGGACAATATCAGGCGAATCCGAGTTGGCGGACCCGTCCCCGACACACCCGTCCAGTTCACGTCACTTACATGCTGGCAGGTCTCCCGGCTTGCGGATGTCAGGTTGCCCTGTTGGTTGCCCATCCTTCCCGACATGCCGTCAGTGGGTTTGGGCGACCTCTCCGGTCACGGTCGCGGGGGCGGCTGCTTTTCCGGGACATTCCCGTATCGCATTCCCTTTTCACCTGCATTACACAGGCACCAGCGAGCGCAAATTGCGCAGCCAATCGGGAATTTGTCAAGAAGGCGAGGCGCAAAATGAATAACATCAACGACCGTCACACAGCAAAGATGCAAAAGATCAAGGCCGCGCGGGATCGGCTGATGGCCACAAAGACCGAAGAAAAAGGCCTGATTATCGTGCATACCGGGCCGGGCAAGGGCAAATCATCGTCCGGATTTGGGATGATAATGCGCTGTATCGCCCATGATATGCCTTGTGCTGTGGTGCAGTTCATCAAAGGTGGGCGCAGCACTGGTGAACGGGACTTTCTGACCTCGCATTTTGCAGATCAGTGCAAATTTGTAGTGTCAGGAGAGGGGTTTACCTGGGAAACACAAGATCGCGAACGTGATATCGCGGCGGCGCAAGCTGGCTGGGAACAGGCCAAAGACCTGATCCGCGATTCGGAGATTCGATTCGTTCTGCTGGATGAAATCAACATTGCCCTGCGCAATGATTATCTGGATATCGACCAGGTGGTTGATTTTCTGCTTAGCGAAAAGCCGGACATGACCCATGTGGCGCTGACCGGCCGCAACGCCAAACCCGAACTGATCGAAGCCGCTGATCTGGTGACCGAAATGACCTTGGTGAAACATCCGTTCCGCGATGGCATCAAGGCGCAGGCCGGCGTAGAGTTCTAGACCGCTATGGCTGCACTTATGTTTCAGGGCACCGGGTCCAATGTCGGCAAATCCATGCTGGTGGCAGGTATGTGCCGCGCGGCGCGCAGGCGCGGGCTGTCGGTGGCACCGTTCAAGCCGCAGAATATGTCAAACAATGCGGCGGTCACGGCAGATGGCGGCGAGATTGGCCGCGCGCAGGCGTTGCAGGCCATGGCCTGTGGGTTAGAGCCGGTGACCGATATGAACCCGGTGCTGCTGAAACCTGAAAGCGAAACAGGCGCGCAGGTGGTGGTGCAGGGCAAACGCATCGCAACCGTAAAGGCGCGCGACTATGCGGCGTTGAAACCGGAGTTGATGGCGCCGGTATTGCAAAGTTTTGAGCGGCTCAAAACTCAGTATGATCTGGTGCTTGTCGAAGGTGCCGGCAGCCCGGCCGAGGTCAATCTGCGCGATGGTGACATTGCCAATATGGGCTTTGCTGTGGCCGCTGATGTGCCGGTGATCCTGACCGGAGACATAGATCGCGGCGGGGTGATTGCACAGATCGTGGGCACGCAGGCGGTGATGGATGCGACTGATGCGGCCCGGATCGCGGGGTTTGTGGTCAATAAATTTCGCGGTGATCCGCAGTTGTTTGAGGGTGGATATGATGTGGTTGAACAGACCACCGGCTGGCGTGGGTTTGGGGTGTTGCCGTGGTTTGCGGATGCGTGGAAACTACCGGCCGAGGACGCGTTGGATATTGCAAAACACACCGGCACAGGACGCTTTAAAATAGTCTGTCTGGGCCTGTCACGGATTGCCAATTTCGACGATCTTGATCCATTGTCACAAGAACCGGGCGTGTCGGTGATGATGCTGCGTGCAGGTCAGGCCGTTCCCGGAGATACCGATCTGGTGATCATTCCCGGCAGTAAATCCACCCAGGGGGATCTGGCATTTTTGCGCGCGCAAGGATGGGACATTGATCTGTTGGCGCATCATCAAAGGGGTGGGCATGTTCTGGGGATTTGTGGGGGATATCAGATGCTTGGCAAGGTGATTGTTGATGCTGACGGGGTCGAAGGCCCGGTTGGCGAAAGCAAGGGGCTTGGGTTGCTGGACGTGGTAACACAGATGATTCCGGATAAAAGGCTGACAGAAATCAGCGCCATTCATGCTGGCTCGGGGCAAGCATTTGAAGGCTATGAAATCCATATCGGCCGCACGGATGGAGCCGATTGTGATCGTCCGTTTGCCACTATCAACGGTCGGGCCGAAGGCGCAATAAGCCCGGATGGTAGGGTCATTGGCAGCTATCTGCACGGCATGTTCCGCAACGACGCCTTTCGCGCGGCGTTTCTGGGCGAACTTGGGGCTGAAGCCTCGGGCGCATCATATGACGCCACAGTCGAGGCCACGCTGGACGCGCTGGCCGACCACATCGAGGCACATCTGGATGTAGACGGCATATTGGCTGCTGCACGTTAGCGCCGGCTGCGTGGGTTAAGCGATGTTAGTCCCGCACGCCGGCAAAACGTTCCTGCCAGTCATCGCGTTGTTCATCGGTGATCTTTGCGAATAATACTTCGGGGACGGTGAAGGCATGTCCCCCAACCAATGTCGACAGGGATGCTGCGACGTCATCTGGCCACGCAGTATCTTCGGTCTGCATTGCTGCCAGCATATCGGCGCTGGCGTTTGGAATGAACGGCGCACTTAGCACGGCGTATAGCCGGATCAGGTTCAGCCCCAGACGCACCTGTGCGGCGGCGCGGTCAGGGTCGGTTTTGAACGTCACCCAGGGGGCCGCGCTTTGCAGGTATTCATTGCCCGCGACCCAGATCGCGCGCAGTTCCTGCGCGGATTTGCGCACCTCCATCGCGTCCATATAGCCTTCGTAGGCGCGGATACGGGTGGTCAGGTCGGCAATCAGCGCCAGTTCCTGTTCGCCATAGTCTCCGGCTGCCGGCACGGCCTCGCCAAATTTGGAGCGGCAGAATTTGGTGATCCGCGAGACAAAATTACCCAGAACATCGGCCAGATCCTTGTTCACCGATTGCTGGAAATTTTCCCAGGTGAATTCGGCGTCACTGCTTTCGGGGGCGTGGCTTAGCAACCACCAGCGCCAGTAGTCCGCAGGCAGCAGGCTAAGTGCTTGATCCATGAACACTCCGCGCCCTTGCGAGGTGCTGAATTGGCCACCATCATAGTTCAGAAAGTTGAACGATTTGATGTAATCAACCAGTTTCCAAGGCTCGCCTGACCCCAAAATAGTCGCCGGGAACGACAGCGTATGAAACGGTACGTTGTCCTTGCCCATAAATTGGGTATAGCGCACATCATCCGCGCCTTTGTCGGTGCGCCACCAGCGTTCCCAATCATTGCCGGTCGCATCGGCCCATTCGCCCGCGCAGGCGATATATTCGATGGGGGCGTCAAACCAGACATAGAAAACTTTGCCCTCCATGCCGGGCCAGTCCGCGTCGCCTTTGCGCACAGGAATACCCCAGTCCAGATCACGCGTAATACCCCGGTCGCGCAGCCCGTCGCCATCATGCAGCCATTTTTTGGCGATGGATGTGGTCAGCACCGGCCAGTCGGATTTGCTGTCAATCCAGGCATCCAATTCATCGCGCAACGCGGACTGGCGCAGGTGCAAATGTTTGGTTTCACGCACCTCAAGGTCGGTTGATCCGGAAATGGCGCTGCGCGGGTCGATCAGATCAACAGGATTAAGCTGCTTGGTGCAGTTTTCGCACTGATCGCCACGGGCTTTGTCATAGCCGCAATTGGGGCAGGTGCCTTCGATATAACGATCTGGCAGAAACCGCCCGTCGGTGTTGGAATAGACCTGTTTGTCGCTGACTTCGCTGATAAGCCCGGCCTCTTCCAGTTTGCCCGCGAAATGCTGGGTTAACGCGTGGTTCTGAGGGCTGGATGAGCGGCCAAAGTGGTCAAACGACAGCGCGAACCGCTTGGCGATATCCGCCTGCACATCGTGCATTTCAGCGCAGAATTCCGCCACGGGTTTGTTTGCCTTGGCCGCGGCCAACTCAGCCGGGGTGCCATGTTCGTCGGTGGCGCATAGAAACAACACTTCGTTACCGCGTCCGCGTTGGAAACGGGCGTAAAGGTCGGCGGGCAATTGGCTGCCGATCAGATTGCCCAGATGTTTGATCCCGTTGATGTAGGGGATTGCCGAAGTGATAAGGTGACGTGCCATGAACTGTCTCTGGTAAGTGCGAATTTACATCCGTCTAATGCGCTGCGTTGCAAATGGCTAGTGGTGAACCAGAGGCTGGTTATTTGCGATCCCGTTGTTTGCCCATAAGCCGCCCGATAATGAACGACGTGCGTGGCGCGTAAACAAAGTTGGTGCGTGATTTGGGCGACGGGCGCGCCAGCATCCGGGTCAGACCGAATATCACCAACACGCCATGCGCCACGGCGATAAAGATGAACATGGCGGATGCTCCGTACCAGCCAATCAACTTGGACGACAAATAGGGCGCGCCAATGGCCCCCATCGCAAACACAAACATAAGGGCCGCCGACAGTTCAACCCGTTCCGAACTGTCGGCAAAGTCATGCGCGTGGGCGGCAGCGACCGAATAGATCGGGAATGTGGTCAGCCCGAACAGAAAAACGCTGATCATAACGGCAACAGTGCCCATGTCCTGCACGCCTATGGTGCTGGCCGAAACAGCGATGGCCGCGGCAGACAGCCAGATCAACACCCAACGGCGGTCGAACTTGTCCGCCAGCCAGCCGACGGGATATTGCGCCAGCGCGCCACCCAACACGAATGTGGCCAGAAACCAGGCGATCTGATTTATGTCCAGCCCGACCTCTTGGCCATAAACCGGACCAATCATACGAAACGACGCAGACGACAAGGCGGCCACAATCACCGCGGCTGCGCCCAGGGGGGATTTGCGAACCGCCAGCATCGGGCGCAGGCGTGGTGCTTTGGGGGTTTCTGGTTGCTTCAGCTTGGTCAGTGTCAAAGGCAGCAAGGCGGCGCAGCACAAGATTGCCAGAATGTTGTAGGACACATAGCTTGCCGGGGTGAGCACCCCAATCATCAGCTGCGCCACAAGGGATGCAGACATATCCACCACCCGGTACGCGCCCATCGTGCGACCGCGTGTGCCGTTGGTGACTTTGGACTGCAACCAGGCCTCGACAATGGTAAAACAGCCAGCAATGCACATGCCAGATGCAATCCGCATCGCCGCCCACGCATAAGGGTTCACCACCAGCATATGGGCCAGCGTTCCGATGGCTCCGGCTGCGGTAAACGCCGCGAATGCGCGTGAATGGCCGACATTGCCCATCAGGCGCGGTGCCCACCAGCAGCCTAGAAAAAAGCCAAGAAAATGCGCCGATCCAAGCAGGCCGATTTGGCTGGTGGTAAAGTTAAGCGTCAGACCTGACAGCGCATCCAACGGGGCAATCCCGCCTGACGACAATTGCAGAAAGATAACAGACAGGAACAGGGCGGCGAAAGAAATCAGGGTGCGCATAATTATCCGATATTGCTCGGAATTGCCGCGCTGACTAGTGCATTATCGACCTTGGCGTGTCGTTTTTATGGCTTGTGTCCAATTCTCGACATTGATTACGACATTGATTGTGTAGAGATGTTCAGCTTTGTGGTTCCCGCTATCAGGAACTGCGCTCTTTCAGTTCTAACCCGCCTTGCTGCCGTGTTTGGGTCGCTGTCCAGCTTTGTGGTGGCAGGCTGCGGGCGCGGCGGCGTTCCAGATGCCAGTGGCTGGTGTGATCCTGATGCGCCGGGGCCATATGCCAGCGGGTTTCAACACCTTGCGCGCCGCCATCCTGCGGCGTCAGCAACAGACCCAGCGGCGCGGGGCGCGGGGTTTCGGCGGCCAGATGCAGACGCCGCACCGGGGTCAGTCCGGGGGCATCGGGCAGATCGGCAATCACCAGCGGTATGGTCCCG
>JAHRVZ010000169.1 GCA_019090405.1 Paracoccaceae bacterium | reverse complement strand
GTGGAAAGGTGAACCTTCCGGCCACTGGCGACCCTGTCAGGATCAGTGCCGTGGCCGAAGGATCGGCCGCAGTAATCGCCCCGGCCAACGCTCGTGAGCGTCGCAAATGACCAAGCCCAAAGGTATCGTGGCTGTAGAGCATGATCCTTGGGGTACGAGGCTCTGCCCCTGCATATGGCTGCGTTGTATCCGTCATACCTGTATCTGAAACCCCAAAGCGATGCTCACTATTTCAAAAAACCGCGCTGAATTCATAGAGTATTGTGCCTGTCTTGCCCAAGCAAAGCTGAACTTGTAAACAGATACTGCTCTGCACTCTGGGTGTACTCGTTAATTTGAGCGGAATGCAAACCAGAAATTCGATAGGGTGTCTGGCCTGACATTGATTGTATTGGCATTTTCACCACTGCTATTTGACGATCTGGGGCACTTCCAAATTGCAGGTTCATGTGTCGAACCAATGACCGAACCTGATAAATTCGCAGGATGTTTGCACTTTGGTCATCCTGCTGTAGTTTTGCGAACAAAATTTCAGGCAAGGCCCATATCATATGCTGCAAAATCTGTTCCGCATGACACTGGTTGCGTTGATCGCAATAATGCTGACATCTTCTGTATCGGCGCAATTGTTGCCCGGCTTTGGAATGATGACGGGGGACGACAGCGAAACCGAGGACAATAGCGATACCAAAGAAGAAAGCGATCTGGCAGCGGCCATCCGCCAGGCGGCTGAATCTGGCGTCAATGTCATCATCATGGACGGAACTGGCCGTGTGATTGCCACTGACGGCACGTCTGAACCAGAGCAAACGGATGAATCCAGCGCGGATCAAATGGAACAGGGTTCGCAGTTGATGCAAGCTCAGTCCGAAATCCGGGACTTTAGCGTGGCATTGGATAAGCGCATTGAGGAACTGCCGGTTTCCATCAACGAAGTTCTGTTCATTCTACGCGCAACAAGCCCGGATGGCCGCATTTTGACCTATGTCGAGATGTTGATGTGGAGCCTGCTGTTTCTGGCAGTTGGAATGTTGTTTGAACGGCAAGTGTTTCGCAAACAGGTCGTCCAACGGTTTGTGCTGGCCCGGGTTGCCGATGCTCCCTCAGGGTATCGCGAAAAACTGCCATATCTGATGTTTCGTTTTCTGATGGCGCTGGTTGGCATCATGGTCTCAATTATTGTCGCATTTCTGATTGGCTTGTTGGCTCACGGCGTTGCAAATGATGAATCCATTTTGTTTACAATCACAGCTATCTACGCAGCCTATGCGGCTTGTCGCGTCGCTATTGAACTGTGGCGCATGGTGCTTTCACCCCATTTGACGCAATACCGGATTCCCGTTTTTTCCAATGACGATGCGCGAAAGCTTTTTCGCTGGCTAAGCATTCTGGCTATTTTGGACATCCTGGCGATTACGCTAAGCACATGGATCGGAGATTTCGGGCTGAACTATGATATTTATGCCATGAGTTATGGGTCGTCTGCTTTGCTAATGTCGGTTCTGAACATAACGATGGTACTGAGCAACCGGCGCGCCATATCGAACGCTTTCTGTAACGGTCAGCCCGCAGAAAATGTCGCCTGGATCAACCGTAGCATTTCCTATTTGTGGGCTCCATTCATCGTCAGCTATATCATCTTTGCGTGGTTTGAACTGGCCGCTGATCTGGTTCTTGAGCGTGAGACATCAATCCCGTTGATGGCAGGGGCATATATGTCGATTATGTCGATTCTATTGGTTTACGGGCTGTTTAATTATCTGATTGAACAGTATTTTCACCGGGCAACCGCAATACGAAAACTGAACGATGATGCGGCTGACTGGAGCGATGAAACAGGTCGTAGTCCGCTGATTCCGCGGTTTCATGTAATGACAACATACGAACATCTGGCGCGACGTGTGGCTGGAATTCTGGCGTTTGGCGCGGGCAGTTATGCGCTGATCCGCATTTGGAACCAGCAGAAAATGATGTTGCATGACAATGGTATGGGGCAATTTCTGGACGTGTTGTTCGTGGTTCTTGTCGGCTACATCGTCTACCATAGTTTCCGCATCTGGATTGACAGCAAGATCGTCGAGGAAACGGCAAGTGTTCCAGAAGCCGTAGCCGGAGATGAGGGCGGTGGCGAAGCGAGTGTTAGTCGGCTTGGCACATTGTTGCCGCTGTTTCGCAACTTTATTCTGGCCATAGTGGTGGTGTCGATTGTTCTGATCGTGCTGCTGGAACAGGGTGTCAATGTCAGTCCGTTATTTGCAGGTGCTGGGGTGGTCGGTCTGGCGGTCGGGTTCGGTTCGCAAACACTGGTGCGAGACATTTTTTCAGGTGCGTTTTACCTGTTTGATGATGCCTTTCGCAAAGGCGAATATGTCGACATTGGTTCGGTCAAAGGCGTGGTCGAGCGGATTTCCGTGCGATCCTTTCAACTGCGGCACCATTTGGGTGCGCTGCACACAATCCCGTTTGGCAATATCCACGTGTTGACCAACTATTCACGCGATTGGGTTATCATGAAACTGCCGCTGCGCGTGACATATGACACCGATGTGGAAAAGGTTCGCAAGCTGATCAAAAACCTTGGTATTGAATTGCTGGATGACCCGGTGATTGGCGACAATTTCATTCAACCTTTGAAATCTCAGGGCGTCATTGAAATGCAGGACAGCGCGATGATTATCCGGGTCAAATTCATGACTAAACCGGGCGATCAATGGCTGGTTCGCAAAAAGGTCTATGAAGATATTCGTGCATTGTTCGCCAAAGAAGGAATACACTTTGCGCATCGTGAGGTCACTGTTCGGCTGGCTGATGGCAAAGTCGAAGACCTAAGCCCCGAAGAACGTCGTTCAGTTACTGGCGCGGTTCAGGCCTCGTTGGATTCAGGCGAATTTGACGACAAGGGATAGATGGACCAAGGCGCAAAATGCAAATACCTGCAAATATTCACAGGCCAGCACATCTAACCTAACGAAATCGAAGATTTTGCAATCCACACGTTGGGCAGCGCCGGTTGCCGGAGGATCAACATGACACAGGCAATCGACGCAGTGATTATCGGAACCGGAGTCATTGGCGCGGCGTTAGCGTTCGAGATGTCCAAGGCCGGATACAAAACCTTGTCGCTGGACCGAAATACGCAGGCTGGGCATGGGTCTACTGCGGGATCATGCGCCATTGTCCGGATGCATTATTCGACTTTTGACGGAACGGCCTTTGCCTGGGAGGGCTATCATTACTGGCGCGACTGGGCAGATTATCTGGGGCTGCCCAAGGATGCTATTCTGGCAAAGTACCGGCAAACCGGATGTCTGACGATGAAGACCAAGGCCAATGGGTTTTTGCAAAAGCACATAAAGTATAGTGCCGAATTGGGCTGCACATACCAGGAATTGACGGCTGACGAGGTGCAGGAAAAACTGCCGATCTATTCACTGGAAAGCTTTGCACCTGCCAAACGTCTGGATGACCCCGACTTTGGTCAACCCAACGGGAAGCGCATGGGCGGGGCGGTTTTCTGGCCTCTGGCAGGTTACGTCACGGACCCGGCATTATCGGCACAAAACCTGATGGACGCGGCGCGTTTGCACGGTGCTCGTTTGCGCACAGGTGTCGAAGTCGTCGAAATTTTGCAGAACGGTGGTCGGGTGTCGGGGGTGAAACTGGCAAACGGCGAACAGATACACGCGCCGATAGTGATAAACGTTGCCGGGCCGGGGTCATCCATGGTGAACACGATGGCAGGTGTGCTGGACGACATGACTATTAAAACACGCCCATTGCGGCAAGAGGTGGCACATGTTCCGGCCCCGAAAGGGTTCGACTTTGAGGAAAATGGCACCATCGTGTCAGACAGTGACATTGCGCTTTATGTCCGTCCCGAGCACGGAAATAATATCCTGATCGGTTCAGAAGACCCGGAATGTGACCCCCATCAATGGTGCAAAGACGACCTTACCTATAATCGCGATTTCACCGACCAATGGACAACGCAGGCCATGCGATACGCCCAACGGGTGCCGTCGCTGGGCATTCCCAGCCAGACGCGCGGCGTGGTGGATTTATATGATGCGTCGACCGATTGGATTCCGATCTATGACCGGTCCAGTCTGCCGGGGTTTTATATGGCCTGTGGCACCAGTGGCAATCAGTACAAGAATGCTGCGATTGCGGCCAAGATGATGACGGCGCTAATTGGCTATTGCGAAGGTGGTGGTGATCACGATGCCGATCCCATGCAATTCACTTTGCCCTATATCGGACGTCAGATTGATACGGGGTTTTATTCGCGCAAGCGGGCGATCAATACCGATAGCAGCTTTTCGGTGCTTGGATAATTCAGGCGGCGTAGACCACCCAGGCCCAGACCATCGCCACATATGTCAACCCATGAAGAGTCTGGTCCATCCCAAAAGCGCGCCAGAATCCGGCGTCAGTAGGGGACAGGCATTTGGAATCGGAATGCTTGGCCTTTGCCCAATCAATGTGGAAATGTATGACCCATTCTGCAATGCAAACTGCCAGAATAAACAGCGTCGGAGCCCCGACTAACACAAAAACAATTATCGAGCCGATGGAATGAACCGAGACGTGTTGTGCACGCCCCATGTGCCAATATTGGCCACGGCCAGACAGCATTTTAGGTGTTTGCATAAAGTAATCTGCAAACATGTGCTTCACCAGAAGCAAAGCCATCAAAATCAGAACTGTGGTAACAAGGTCTGTCAAACCGACTCCCATCACGGTTGATTTGGTAAGTTTACGAAGTTTGTTGAGGGACCGCAATTCCTGTGCAAAATCATTTATGTGGCAGAGTTAGCATTAGTTATTCTATAGTCGGTGAAGAATTGTAGATATTTCTGCGCAATTTCAATGCTCAGGCAGATACGGATTAGTCCCATAGAACCCACTCTTTTTTCGTTCATCTGGAAATATTCAAAACGCGATCAGCTGATTTTGCTGGCCGTGACCATGACATTATTTCCACTGCTTTATCTGACGCTAGAGCTGCCAAAGCGTATTATCAACGACGCTATAGGTGCCCAAAGCTCGACTATTGAATTTGCTGGATACACGTTAGGCCAGGTCACGTTTCTAGGCGTGTTGTGTATTGGTTTTTTGTTGGCGGTGCTGGCGCATGGGTTGATGAAAATGCGCATCAGTACCATGAAGGGTGTGTTGTCCGAACGCATGTTACGCCGTCTGCGGTATCAGTTGATCGGTCGTATCCTACGGTTCCCGCAGCCCTATTTCGAACGGGTCAGTCAGGGCGAACTGGTGTCGATGGTAACAGCGGAAAGCGAACCGATGGGCGGTTTGATGGGGGACGCTCTTAGCCAGCCGGTTTTGCAGGCTGGTCAGATGATCACCATCCTGTCGTTTCTGTTCTTGCAAAGCTTTTGGTTTGGCCTTGCTGCGATTGCGTTGATCCCGTTTCAGGCATGGCTGATCCCGAAAATGCAGCGCAAGATTAACCTGCTGAACAAAACCCGCATCAAAGAAGTCCGCGTTCTGGCCGCCACAATCGGCGAAAGCGCGGCCGGCGCCAGCGCGTTGCGCGTCAATGGGGGCTGGCGGTATCGGATGGCCGGTGTGACCCAGCAACTGGGCAAACTGTTCGAAATCCGCTTTGAGATTTATCAGAAAAAGTTCTTTATGAAGTTCGTCAACAACTTCATCTCGCAACTGACGCCGTTCTTTTTCTTTTCCATCGGTGGTTATCTCGTACTGCAAGGCTCGGTTACATTGGGGGCGTTGGTGGCGGCTTTGGCGGCTTACAAAGACCTTGCCTCGCCCTGGAAAGAGCTGTTGGCCTATTACAACCAAACCGCGGATATGTCGTTACGTTGGGACGTGATCGTCGAACGGTTTGCGCCACAGGGCATGGTGGATGAGGCGTTGTTTGACAACGAGCCAAGCGAAATTCCGCACTTGCGTGGCGACATTGTGCTGGACCATGTGACTGTGCGCGATGCCGACGGCAATTCGGTGTTGGAAGATCTGACCGCGACATTCCCGGCAGGCAAAACGATAGCGATTGCTGCGCCCAGCGAAGAAGACCGCCGCGCTTTGTCCGAGCTTTTGACCCGCGAACTTGTCCCAAGCAGCGGTACTGTGACTATTGCTGACCTTGATCTTACCGGGTTGCATCAGGCCACCATCGCATCGCGTATCGGTCACGCGAATTCACGGCCACATGCGTTTTTGGGATCAATTGGTGACAACGTAATGATGCCGTTGCGCATTCGACCCGGCAAAGGCGGCACGGATTCAGCATTTTACAAAGAATCTCAGCGGGCTGGTAACAGTGCGGATTCTTATGATGCGGACTGGCTGGATCAGTCACTTGCCGGCCAAAACGGCAACGCGGACTTAATGGGCTGGTGGCTGAAACTGATTGCCGGTGCCGGATCCAGCCCCACTTTGTTCCGGCGCGGTATGGATCAGCGGTTTGATGTGGATCGTCACAGTGAACTTTCCGCCAAACTTGTAGAATTACGTCCACAAGTGCAGCAGGTTATCGCCGAGGCTGAATTGGAACGGCACGCTTATTTCTTTCGCCTGGACAGGTATAATCCTGCTCTTCCGGTGGTGGAAAACCTGCTGTTTGCGACGCCTCGTCAACCGATGACACAGGAAATTCTGTCAAAGCAAACCGTGTTCCTGCAGCAAATCCGTGATCTAAAACTGGACGAAGACCTGATTTCGCTGACACAGGATGTGTTGGATATGTTGCGTCAGATTTTCGGTCTGGACGGCACCGATCATCCGCTTTTCCGCAAACTGGGGCTTGAGGCGAAAACCTACGAAACGGCAGTCGAACTCATTGAGAAAACCCGCGACGAGGGCGCGTCAGTGTTGGATCAAAGCGAATTTGCGTTGCTGCTGACCGTTCCGTTTAGTGTGTCCGCAGACGACATTGGCCCGGCCTTTTCCGAGGATATGAAAGCGCGAATTTTGGATTTGAGGCAACATCATTCTGCTGAACTTCAAACCACGATGAACGATCTGTTTACACCCCTGGATACCGAAAAAATTGCACCCGGTCTTAGTGTTCTGGAAAATGCGCTGTTTGGCAAGATTGCCAGTGCAGCAGGCAGCAAAGGTGACGATCTGCGCCGACTGGTTGGCGATGTTCTGATTGAAAATGGAGCGCAGGAACTGGTGGTGCAGTTGATTTACGACGTCCCAGTCGCCCTAAGTGGGGCCAACCTGCCTGCGATATTTGCAGAACCTTTGTCGTTTACACGCGCCTCAATCAAGCGCCCGGATGTGCTGGTCATGGATCAGGTTCTTGCCAGCTATGATGACGAGACACAAAAGCTGGTTTATAATAACCTGCAAACATTACTGCCGGATACAACGCTGATCTATCTCAGTGACAGCTTTGAGAACGAAGACGCGTTTGATGCGGTATTTGAAATTCAGCAAGGCCGTATTGTGAGTGACGAGGATCAGGAACAAGGCACAGAAGACAGCGTCGCCAGCGCCGATCTGGCGCGCAAAGTGCGTGCGCTGGAACAGACCGATATGTTCTCGGGGCTTAACCGCAAACAATTGCGACTGCTGGCATTTGGTGCGCGCTGGTACGAGGCTCCGGCAGGCGAGGTTGTGTTTCTGAAAGACGACGACCCTACCGATGGTGCCTATATGATCCTTGAAGGTGAGGCTGGGCTATACCTGCCAAAACCGGGCGACGAAGAGGACCAGTTGATCACCACGGTTGGGCCCGGAACGCTGGTTGGGGAGCTGGGTTTAATCCGCAATGAACCGCGTGCTCTTAGCATGGTGGCGACAGGCGAGTTGATGTGTCTGCGTATCGGTGCCGAAGAGTTCCTGGCCGTGGTTGAAAACGACGCTTCGACAGCCTTTAAGCTGCTACAGGTCGTATCGGGCTATGTGTCAAACTAGGGCGTTGGGAATTATGACAGGCGCATGGATCAGGGTCGCGAAAAGCGGTTTCAGGTCGCATTGTCAGGATCACAGAACAGCGAATAAAGCAGGCCGATTACCTGCTGCGTGTTCGTGTCTGCCAATGAGTAATAGATGGTTTTTCCATCGCGCCGATTGCTGACCAATCCATCTTCTCGTAGCCGCGCCAACATCTGACTGACAGCGGACTGGCGCACATTCAGCAGGGTTTCCAATTCACCCACCGATCGCTCCTGAGCCGACAAATGGCACAGGATCATCAGCCGGCCCTCATGTGCCAGCGATTTCAGATAGGCCGAAGCCTCGGCCGCACGGCTGGCCATTTCAACCTGTGCCGCATCAGGCAAAGGTAAGGGCGGGGTATCTGGTACAATCGTTACAATAGTCATACGCGCATATTGCCTGTTCAGGAAATGGATGTCACCCTGTCTTATTCGGGCGAGTTCCTATTGCTCAACCGGTTTGAGCGGCGCTCCGCCTGCAAAGAAATTTCCGTTAGCATAATCACACGGGGATTCCTGCATTTCCAGATGCAGACCGTCGCCAGTAAACGGGTTCGCGCGGGCCAGTTCTTCGTCCACATCAATGCCCAGACCGGCCCCTTTGGGCGGCAGTACAAAACCGTCCTCAATCGTGATCGAGTTGCGGATCAGCGCCGAATGGAACGGTGTTTCAATGGTTTCGACCAT
>JAHRVZ010000168.1 GCA_019090405.1 Paracoccaceae bacterium | reverse complement strand
CCCGCCACGCCAATTTCATAGCCGCTGTCGACGCAGATAATACCAAGATCTTTACAGGTCGCTTCGGCGCAGTTGCGCGGACATCCCGATACCGCAAGTTTAACCTTATGCGGTGTCCAGCTGCCCCAAAGTATCTTTTCCAGTTTGATACCAAGGCCCGTACTATCCTGCGTTCCAAAGCGGCAGAAATTTGTACCGACACAGGTTTTCACTGTCCTCAGCCCTTTGGAATAGGCGTGACCGGAAACCATGCCAGCCGCGTTCAGATCGGCCCACATATCCGGCAGATCGCGTTTTTCAACACCCAGAAGGTCAATCCGCTGACCGCCCGTAACATGGATGCCCGGAACGTCGTATTTGTCAGCGGCATCCGCAATCGCACGAAGCTCGTCCGCGGTGGTCATCCCGCCCCACATGCGTGGCACGACGCTATAAGTTCCGTCTTTTTGAATGTTGGCGTGGTTGCGTTCGTTTACAAACCGGCTTTGGGCATCATCAGCAAAGTCCAGCGGCCATTCCGCGATCATATAAAAGTTCAACGCCGGGCGGCAAGCGGCGCAGCCACAGGATGTTTTCCAGCCACATTCCTGCATGACTGCGGGAATTGTCTTTAATTCGCTGGATTTGATTATCCGACGGACGTCTTCGTGGCTAAGATCGGTACATGCGCAAACCGGTTGTACCGTTGGTGCAGCAAAATCATCGCCTAGTGTTACAGCCAAAAGCTGCTCAACCAGACCCGTACAGGTTCCGCAAGATGCCGATGCTTTGGTTGTCGATTTTACGGCCGCCAAATCATTGGCGCCGGCATTGATTGCATCAACAATTGTGCCTTTGCACACACCGTTACAGCCACAAATTTCGGCGTCGGCAGAAAGCGACGCAACCATTGCTAACGGGTCGTGGTCTCCACCGCCCTGAAAGGCTGGCCCGTAAATAAGGGTGTCGCGGATGTCGCTGACATCTTCACCCGATTTAAGCATTTCAAAGAACCAGCTTGCATCGGTTGTTTCGCCATACATCACCACGCCAACAATCTTGTTGTCGTTTAGAATCAACCGTTTATATACGCCGCGTGCCGGATCCCGGAATACGATCTCTTCGAGCGCATCATTGTCTGAGAAATCACCAACCGAGAACAGATCGACACCAGTGACTTTCAGTTTTGTGGACACCATTGGAGCGACAAACTGGGCCGATGTTTCCACCAACGTATGGGCCAGAACTTTGGCCATTTCATAAAGCGGCGCTACCAGACCGTAAACAACCTGGTCGTGCTCAACACATTCCCCCACGGCAAAAATATTCGGGTCCGATGTCTGCATAGCGTCATCGACGACTATGCCACGCGCAACATCTATTCCGCTTTCCACTGCAATCTTTGTCGCCGGGCGAATGCCTGCCGCCATAACAACAAGATCAGCGCCCAGCACTGTGCCATCCTCTAACGCGACGGCCTCGACCCTGTCATTGCCTAGAATCGCGTTGGTATGCGCGTTGCAGATCACCTTGATTCCGCGAGTTTCCAGCTCTTTCTGCAATAAGTATCCGGCGGCGGGGTCCAATTGACGTTCCATCAAGTGACCCATCAGGTGCAAAACCGTGACGTCCATACCTTGTTCATGCAAGGCCGCTGCGGCCTCTAGACCCAACAAACCACCGCCGATAATGACCGCTTTGCCATCAGCGGGTTTTGCAGCGGCCAGCATCTGTTTGACATCTTCGTAATCACGGAACCCGACGACTCCCGGCAAATCCTTGCCCGAGACGGGAATAAAGAACGATTCGGACCCTGTTGCGATGACCAATTTGTCATAATCCGTCACGCCGCCTGAACTGATCACCTGTTTTTTGCTGCGGTTAATCTTGACAACAACCTCGTTAAAACGGCAGGTCACGCCATTTTCACGGTACCAGTCGGCATCATGTGTAATGATCTCGTCAAAGGTTTTGTCGCCAGCCAATACCGGGGACAACATGATACGATTATAGTTGCCGCTGGGTTCGGCGCCAAACAGCGTTACGTCATAGGCATCAGGATCGGCATCAAACAATGCTTCCAACATTCGGCCCGAGGCCATTCCTGCGCCGATAATGACAAGTTTCTGTGACATAGTGACAAGGCCTTCCTGCTGCCTGCAACGATTAGGCTGGTGGGTTGGCGACACTCATAGCGACTGAAGGCGTTGCTGTCTGTTGCTAAATTTTCAGTGTTGTGGTGCATTTTCCGCAACACATGGGTAAACCCAAAGCGGCTCTAAGAGTATTGAAGTGACAGTTCTTTGGTCACGAGCTCCAAAAACCTTGCGGCTGCGACGGGCAGGGTGCGTCCACGCAGATAACCGGCGATCAGAACACTCTGAGATGTGCCCTGAAGATCAACAGGAATAGAAACCAACTGATCATTCGCAAGCTGAGGTCTCAGGTTTATTGCCAGGCTGAAACTTAGTGACTGACTGTTCTGTGACATCAGTCGCAGCAGATCAAGGCTGTTGGATTCAACGGCTGGTTCAAGGGAGATTCCAACCTTGGCGGCGGCTGTGTCCAGAACCCGGCGGATGCCTTCGGGGTGTTTTGGGATCAACAATGGAAATTCTGTGCAATCATAGATTCGCAGGACGTTGCGATCAGCCAGAGGATGATCGGCAGACATGATACAATACAACGGCTGTGCGACCGAGCAGGCAACCTGAAGTTCGTTCACTCGGATTGGATCAAAAACGATTGCAATATCATTGGTATTGTCAATAAGCGACGCTTCGGCCTCGCCCCTTTCATGCAGATTAACGCCAAAAGTAACAGCCGGGAAATCAATCAGATGCTGCTTGATCAAAGCAGGCAGAAAAAAGGGCACGACTTCGCGCGTCGTGGCAATATTGATATGTCCGGCCCGCATTCCGGTAAGGTCTGCAATTCGCGATTTCACCCGGTCCATATCGGCAATCTGATCACGGATATGTTTAAGCAGGACTTCGCCAGCGGTATTGGGCCGCAATCCAGATGGGTGGCGTTCAAATATTTCGACGCCCAGTTCTTCTTCGACGCCCAAAATGCGTCTGTTAAGCGCGGATGGTGTGATTTTCAGCTCTTCAGCGGCGCTGCGTAACGATCCGGTTTTGGCGATTTTCTCGATGTATTTCAAAACCAGAAGGTGGCGCATTGTCCGATCCCCAAAGTTGCGTTGCAAATTTTTCAACGGGCAGACCTGTTCTTAACAAAATCCGTCTACACCTGCAAGCTGAGCTGGTCTGTAGAAATGGGACAAGTTTACATTACCTATCGTACAAACTCGGCCAGCAGGGTGGGAAAACGCTGGAACTTATGTAACCGTTTTAACTGAAAACCATGTATGTGCAGATTTGACGCCGTGTTTCGATTGACCTTTGGGGTTGGCAGAAGGTAATCACGCGCGAAAGATTGTTGCGCTCAGGACTGCGCAAACCAAGCAAAACGTTAGGAGCGATGGAATGGCCAAGATTGAGCGCGAAGCAATGGAATACGATGTTGTGATCGTCGGAGCTGGTCCTGCGGGATTGTCAGCGGCCATTCGGCTGAAACAACTGGATGCGGATATTCAGGTTGTTGTGTTGGAAAAAGGGTCCGAGGTCGGCGCGCATATTCTGTCTGGCGCGGTTCTTGATCCTGTGGGGCTGGACGCTTTGATCCCCGATTGGAAAGCCAAAGGCGCACCGATCAACGTTGAAGTCAAAAAAGACAATTTCTATATTCTGGGGCAGGCCGGTAAACTG
>JAHRVZ010000167.1 GCA_019090405.1 Paracoccaceae bacterium | reverse complement strand
CCGGGTCGGCGGTAACGATCCTTGCGCCACCTTGTGACAACTGGATGCTTCATGTCGCGATTGAGCAGTTGAAACCCGGTGACATTATGGTGCTGGGCACCACGTCACCATCAAATGCCGGATACTTCGGTGATTTACTGGCCACCTCGGCCAAGGCGCATGGGTGCAAAGGGCTGATCATCGACGCCGGAACCCGCGATGTGCGCGACCTGAAGGAAATGGATTTCCCGGTCTGGTCCAAGGCCATTTTTGCCCAAGGCACGATCAAGGAAACCGTCGGTTCGGTCAATATTCCCATCGTCTGCGCCGACGCTTTGATAAACCCCGGTGACATCATTGTCGCGGATGATGATGGCGTATGCGTGGTGCGTCGTGAAGAGGCCGCAGACGTGCTGAATAAGGCCCAATCGCGCGAAGCCAACGAGGTCGTAAAACGCGCACGTTTTGAGGCCGGGGAACTTGGTCTGGACCTCTATGACATGCGGGCAAGGCTGGCGGAAAAAGGTCTGAAATATGTCTAAAGCCCGCTGCATGTGGATGCGCGGAGGCACCTCAAAGGGCGGCTATTTCCTAGCCTCTGATCTGCCCAGCAACATCGCCGCACGGGATGCGTTTTTGTTGGGCGCAATGGGAAGCCCGGATAATCGCCAGATTGACGGCATGGGAGGTGCTGACCCGCTGACATCAAAGGTGGCAGTCATAGCGGCGTCCGGTCGTGACGGTGTGGATGTGGACTATTTGTTCTTGCAGGTGGCCGTGGACCAGCCCATCGTGACGGACGTGCAGAACTGCGGCAACATTCTTGCCGGGGTCGGCCCCTTTGCAATCGAACGAGGGTTGGTGACAGCGCAAATTGGCGAAACCCCGGTGACTGTTTTCATGCAGAATACTGGCCAGATTGCAGTGCTGAACGTACAGACGCCAGATGGCCATGTCACGTATAAGGGTGATGCCAGAATTGACGGGGTTCCGGGGTTATCCGCCCCTGTTCCGGTTCAATTCAAAGACACCGCCGGGTCCAGTTGCGGTGCCTTGCTTCCGACCGGAAATGAGGTCGATACGATCAATGGGGTCAATCTGACCATGATCGACAACGGCATGCCTTGCGTGGTGATGCGGGCAACTGATCTGGGGATTGTCGGCGATGAAACGCCAGAAAACCTTGAATCCAATGAACCGCTGCGTCAACGACTGGAATCCATTCGCCTGCAAGCCGGCCGATTGATGAACCTTGGTGATGTGTCGCAGAAATCGGTGCCAAAAATGGCGATGGTCAGCGCTCCGAAACAAGGTGGCGCCATTTCAACGCGTACGTTTATTCCGCATCGGTGTCACAAAGCCATTGGAGTTCTTGGTGCTGTCAGTGTCGCCACGGCCTGTCTGCTAAAGGACAGCCCGGCCTTTGCCTTGTCTGAAACCGGCACAGGCAACCAAAGGGCATTGAAGGTCGAGCACCCGACCGGCGAAATGACCGTTGTTGTGACACTGGATAGCCAAGGTATTGTCGCGTCTGCCGCAATCCTGCGAACGGCGCGTAAGCTGATGGATGGCACGGTGTTTGCACCATAAAGTGCCTCACCTTTTCGGTGATGTTAAAAGAACGGCCTCTTAGGTCGTCACATCCGGTTCAGTACGGCCCAGCCGTTTTTCCACCTCTGCTATTTCCAGAATTGCCAAGCGAACCGGGTTCAGGACCAATTGCGTTTCACGCCCGTGATCTGCCGCGTCCGGGGCATATTGCTCCAGATATATCCGCAATGTCGCTCCCTCGGTTCCGGTGCCGGACAAACGCAGCACGGCCCGCGCTCCGCCCTCAAACCAGACCTGAATCCCCTGATGTTCACTGATCGACTGATCAATCGGATCGGTATAGGCGTAATCCTGCGCTTTGGTCACCGTCAGGCCCGCAAACTGTTGCCCTGTCAAAGCATCCGCTGAATCGCGCAGCATCAACATCAAATCATTGGCAGCGACCGCGTTTACGGCTTCGAAATCAAGTCGGGAATAGAAATTTCGCCCATATTTGGCCCAGTGATCTGCCATGATTTCATCCACCGACAAACGCCGTTCGGCGATGATGTTCAACCACATCAGCACCGCCCAAAGCCCATCTTTTTCACGCACGTGATCCGACCCCGTTCCGGCACTTTCCTCACCGCACATAGTGGTTCGGCCCGCGTCCATCAGATTGCCAAAGAACTTCCAGCCAGTGGGCGTGACAAAGCACTCGATCCCCAGCTTGTCGGCGACACGATCACAGGCAGCACTGGTTGGCATTGAGCGCGCAACACCTGCAAGCCCCTGCGCATAGGCCGGAACCAATGTGGCATTGGCGGCCAACACTGCCAGACTGTCAGAGGGCGTCACATAGGCACCGCGTCCGACAATCATGTTGCGATCACCGTCACCGTCAGACGCTGCGCCAAAGTCAGGGGCGGCTTCGTCCATCATCACATCCATCAACTGTTTGGCCCAAACCGGGTTCGGATCAGGGTGCCCACCGCCGAAATCCGGCAATGGTACACCGTTCACGACGCTGCCCGGTTTTGCACCCAAACAATCCTCAAGCACCGCATGGGCATATGGCCCGGTCACCGCATGCATGGCGTCAAACTGGACCGTGAACCCCGACGCAAACAAGGCGCGGATTTTGTCAAAATCAAATATGTTTTGCATCAGATCCTGATAGTCAGACACCGGATCAACGATGCTGACCAACATATCGCCACAGGTTAAGGTTGCGATTGCAGACAGATCAATATCTGCTGACTGTTCAATCCTGTATTGCGAAATCGCGGCAGTACACCGGATGATTTCATGGGTCACAGATTCAGGTGCCGGACCGCCGTTGGCCGTATTAAACTTAAGCCCGAAATCTTGGTTTATTCCGCCGGGATTATGGCTTGCCGACAGGATCAGCCCTCCGTCGGTCTTGTTCAGCCGGATCAGATGCGAGGCGGCGGGTGTCGACAAAATACCGTTCTGACCGACGATCACCTTAACCGCACCATTGGCAGCCGCCATTTTCAGGATGGTCTGGATAGCTTCGGTATTAAAAAACCGCCCATCCCCGCCAACGACAAATGTTTTGCCTTCCGCCCCGCCGATTGCGTCGAAAACTGACTGCACAAAATTCTCAAGATACCCCGGCCGCATGAAAGCAGCGGTCTTTTTTCGCAATCCCGAGGTGCCAGGCACTTGTCCATCAATCGGCGATGCAGAAATAACATTAACAGCCATTTGTTTCTCCTCGCCCTGATCTACAGGCAAAAATCCGGGCTGTCCGCTATCAATTACCCTATTTAGAAATATTCGTTAGCCATGTTGTCATGGGGTCAGGAGGTCTTGATTACAGTCATCTTCTCTTGCGTCATATCATGCAGCGTGTGCGGGATACCGCCAACACCAAGCCCGGAAACACCACGCCCGGCAAATGGCATCCAATCAACCCGAAACGCCGAATGATCGTTGACCATCACGGCACTGGCATTCAGATGCTCGCCAAGATGAAAGGCCCGATCCAGATCGCCGGTATAGACCGCAGCCTGAAATGCGAACGGCACAGCATTGGCGGCCTGAACGGCCTGCGAAACGTCGTCATATCCATATAAACAAGTCACGGGGCCAAAAATTTCGGCATTGGACACACGCACATCTGCTGGCGGATCAAGCAGGATCGTCGGGGTGTATAGATGTTCTGTCAGGGGCGCACCGCCCGTCAGAACTCGGGTTCCGCGCGCCGTGGCCTCGGTCAGCCAGTCGTGAACACGCGCCACCTCACGCGGCAGGATAAGCGGGCCGACGTCTGTGGCTATATCGGTTGGATCGCCGGTAATCAACTGATCAACTTCGGTTTGAAAAGCCACCTGAAAGGCGTCGCGCAACTGGTTGGCTATGAAAATGCGCTGTGCTGACACGCAAACCTGCCCGGCATGGTAATAGCCGCCTTTGACCAGCGATTTGGCGGTGGTTTCCACGTCAGCATCCTGACACACGATAATGGGCGCGGCCCCGCCATGTTCCAATGCACAGCGTGTTCCGGGTGCCAGTTTGCTGCGCAAATACCAACCCACACGGGCCGAACCGATAAAGCTGAAAAATGCGACACGGGCGTCAGTGACCAGCTTTTCTGCAGTTTGATTATCGCAAATGCAAAGCTGGCACATCGGTTCGGGCAACCCTGTCTCATGCACCAGTTCAACAAATTTTCGACAGCATAACGGCGTTGTATCCGCCGGTTTGATGATAACCGGACAACCCGCCGCAATCGCTGGGGCGACCTGATGCACGATCAGGTTAAGCGGGTGATTAAAGGCGCTGATTGCCACAACCGGGCCAATAGGTTCACGTTTACTAAAGGCAATGCGCCCGGCACCTGCCGCAGACAGGCCCATCGGGATTTCACGACCATGCAGGCCGGAAATACCTTCGGCGGCCAGCTCGACACCGTTGATGGCACGGGCCACTTCGATCTTGGCATCCTTAAGCGGCTTGCCGCCTTCACGCGCGATCAGCAGGGCAAATTCATCAGCCTGCCCCTGAACCAGAACCGCCAACCGTTTAAGAATGGCGATCCGTTCATGGTCTGCCAGCCAACCAGAGCGATTGGAAAACCAACCGCTTGCCCGGTCCAGCATAGCATCAGCAGCGTCCCAATTTGACAGCGGCAGTTCATCAATAACCGCATTGTCAAAGGGCTGGCTAACAACAAGGGTGTTTGAAGGATCAGACATGTCAGCCCCCTATTGATCGGGTTTCTGGTGATTGTGCAATTCGTCGATCAATACATGCGTGTTTTCGGTATAATCAACTGGCACTTCGACAAGATGCACGCCGCCCGTTTTGAAACATCCCTGAATCATAGCAACAAAATCTTCGGTTGCCTCAACCCTATGCCCGGTTGCACCAAAGGCATTGGCATAGGCGACAAAATCAGGGTTGTTGTATTGCAGACCCCAATCTTCAAAGCCGCCAAGCTGTTGTTTCCAGCGGATCATGCCAAAGGAATCGTCGCGTATTACCAACACCACAAGGTTCAGGCCCAACCGAACGGCGGTTTCCATTTCCTGTGAGTTCATCATGAACCCGCCATCGCCACAAACGGCCATGACATTGCGATCCGGATACAGCATCGACGCCATCATTGCCGAGGGCAGGCCCGCGCCCATAGTTGCCAAAGCGTTATCCAGTAGCACTGTGTTGGGCTGCGTTGTGCGATAATTACGCGCAAACCAGATTTTGTACATCCCGTTATCCAGCGCGATGATACCGTCATCCGGCATCGCGCGGCGGACATCTGCAACAATACGCTGCGGGATCAGTGGAAAGCGCGGATCGTCAGCCCCCTCGCTGATATGCTGCATCACGATCTCGCGCAGGTGTTCAAATCCATGCTCGCCAATCGGGCCAAGCCGTTCAGTCAGCGCCACAAAGCTGGACGAAATATCACCGATCAGTTCCAACTGCGGGAAATACACGTCGTCAATTTCGGCCGGGCTAAAATTGACGTGAATAACCTCGGTCCCTCCATGTTTCATCAAAAACGGAGGCTTTTCCACCACATCGTGACCGGCGTTGATGATCAGATCGGCCTTTGCGATTGCGTCATGCACATAATCGCCTTCGGACAAGGCAGCTGTGCCCAGATACAGATGGCTATGGCCTCCGATTACACCTTTGCCCATCTGAGTGTTCACAAACGGAATGCCGGTTTTTTCGACAAAGGATTCAAGAGCCGCAATCACCCGCTTGCGATTGCCCCCTGCCCCGACAAGCAGCAGCGGATTTTTTGCGGCGCGAATACGTTCCACCGCCTGTTCCACCGCCTGAAGATCGCAACTGGGGCGGCGCACCTGAGAGGGGGTAAATACCTGATCATCATCCGCCATTTCTGCGGCGATATCTTCGGGCAATTCCAAATGAACCGCGCCGGGACGTTCCTGTTCAGCAATGCGAAATGCCTCGCGTACAAGGCTGGGAATGGTGTTGGCGTTGACAATCTGGTGGGCAAATTTGGTGATTGGCTTTAGCAACGACACCACGTCAACAATCTGAAAGCGTCCCTGTTTGTTGTGCTTGATCGGTTTCTGGCCGGTGATCATCAGCATCGGCATTGCACCCAGATTGGCATAGGCAGCGGGCGTCACCAGATTGGTCGCTCCTGGCCCAAGTGTCGCCAGACAGACGCCGGTTTTGCCAGTCAGCCGACCATATGTCGCCGCCATGAACCCAGCGCCCTGTTCGTGCCGGGTCACAACCAGTTTGATCGACGAATTGCGCAGCGACTCTACGAAATCAAGGTTTTCCTCACCGGGAAGGCCGAACACATATTCGACACCTTCGTTTTCAAGAGCGCGGACAAGCAGGTCAGAGGCTTTGATCGGGGTTTTTGGTGATGACATCATATTCTCCACTTTTTAACAATTAGCTGGCTTTGGGAACACTGATAAGGCTCAGTGATTTTTCCGCAGTAAACAATTCGTCCAAGGGTACTGATTTTTGGTTCTGTTGCATGATCCGACAATGATACCGTTTTAGCGCGCGCGGGTGTGCCACTCCACAAGAGTGTGCAGTTAATCCGACGCCATAGCGAACCTTTTCGACGAAATTCTTGACGCGGACGGCTTTGTCTTCGGGATCAAGGCCGCGTTGCAGGCGTCGGTTGTGCGTGGTGATGCCCGTGGGGCAGGTATTTTTGTTGCATTTCATCGCCTGAATACAGCCCAGCGCAAACATGAAACCACGCGCCGAATTGACGAAATCGGTGCCAATGCAATAGGCCCAGGCGATTTCGGCAGGTGTAATCAATTTGCCCGACGCGATCACTTTGATCCGGTCACGCAACCCGTGTGCTATCAACAGATCAATCACCAATGGCAGCGATTCCCGGATCGTCAGCCCCATATTATCCATCAGCGGCATCGGAGCAGCACCGGTTCCGCCATCACCGGAATCAATAGTGATAAAATCAGGTGCGCAGTCGATGCCCCTCCGGTGGATTTCTTCGCATAAATCGTTGAGCCAGCCATAGGCGCCAATCACAGATTTAAAGCCCGTTGGCTTGCCCGTGACCTCGCGAACGCGGGCGATCATGTCCAGCAGGTCGCTGATATTGTTGACGTTGGTGTGCCGGTTGGGCGAAATCGAGGCCTTGTTTACCGGTATGCCGCGGATTTGGGATATTTCCTCGGTGACTTTGGCGGCTGGCAGAATCCCGCCTTTACCGGGCTTCGCACCCTGCGATAGTTTGATTTCAAACATTTTGACCTGCGGATGAGCGGCGACTTCGCGCAATTTCTCATCTGATAGTTGGCCGTCTTTATCGCGCACTCCATAAAGGGCGGTGCCTATCTGAAACACGATGTCGCAACCGCCCTCTAGATGTGCAGGCGCCAGCCCGCCTTCGCCAGTATTCATCCAGCAATTGGCCATCGCAGCCCCATTGGACAGCGCCCGCACGGCGGGGCGTGACAAGGCACCATAGCTCATCGCGGAAATGTTGATAATTGACTGCGCCGAATACGGATGCCGCGCGGTTGTGCCGATGGTGATTGCAGGCGCGTCTTCGGTGTGTTCGCTTAGCTTTGGAAACGGGCAATTGACGAATATCGGCGTGCCCACAATGCCAAGGTTTCGCGTTGAGCCAAAGGCAACGGTATTGTCACCACCCTTGGCCGATGTGCTGACCCATTCGCGTTCAGCCCGGTTAAATGGCATCTCTTCGCGGTCCATTGCAAAGAAATACTGCCGGAAAAATTCGCCCAGCTCCGTGAACAGACCCCGAAACCGCCCAATCAACGGATAGTTTCGCCGCACAGCATCGCGGGTTTGCACTAGGTCGGCGACCAACATGATGGCCAACACAAGAATAATGCTGCCGATGACCGCAAGAAACAGCGTGGTCGCAATTTGCAGACCGTTCGCGGCCATGTCACTCATTTGATTGAATTGTTCCATCATTTTATCCTTGGGATTGAATTGGATAGGTTAACCTCAGACCGGCAGACTAAGCGTGAAAGTGACGTTGCCTTCCCGGTCAGATGCCTTGCCCTGGATCGTGCCACCGTGACGTTCTGCAATCAGACGCACGATCCACAGGCCAAGCCCCCAAGAGGTTCGGTCGGTCCGTGATTTCGCGGATAGTTTGGTAAAAGGCTGAAATGCCCGGCGTATGTCTAGCTCGTTCAGGCCAACCGACTGGTTGCTGACCTGGATCACCATATGCGAACCCTGCCGTTCCATATGACAGGCAACTGTCCCGCCGGGCACCGAATGCTTAATGGCATTGCCAAGCAGATTATCCAGCGCATGGGCCAGCAACCGTCCATCGGCGCAAATGGGAAATGGCGCATCTGTCGTGACTTTTAGCGTGACATCCTTGCGATTGGCGTTTGGTTGGTTCTGCTCAACAGCCTGACAAACCACGGACTGGCCATCTATGGCAGAGGGCACATACCCAAGCGGATCACCGGTTGTTTTCACCCGGTCCAGAATGGCGCTTAGCATATCGCCCAGGTTGTCGACGATCGCGCTCGCGCGGGTGGTACAGGACGCGATGCCATCACTGTTTTGACGCGCGCTATGCTTTTCGATCAGGTCGAGCAAGGCAGACAAGTTGGTCAGAGGTCCGCGAAGGTCGTGCGCCACAATCGCCAGCGCGTTTACCTGCGCCGCGTCTGCTGTCTGAACAGGAGGCGTCCAGTTTGATGTTATCCGTGGTGTTACTGCAATATTCATACCGTTTCTCGCATCATTACCAAATCTTTGAACTTGAAAGCAGAATACCTGTCAGCAGCAGCCACGTGAAATACCCGTTGGCTTTTTGATTGATAGGTATAGAGTATGGTCTTTGCAGAAATGTATGAGTGGATTGGCTGCTAACGATGGAAATGCACCAGATCAGATATTTCCTGTCGGTTGCCAAGACACTGAATTTCACCCGTGCCGCTGAGCAGTGCAATGTCGCCCAGCCTTCGCTAACCCGCGCCATCAAAAAACTAGAAGACGAACTGGGAGGCGAATTGTTTCACCGCGAAGGTCGCCGCACCCATATGACCGATCTGGGTGAGATCATGTTGCCGCTGCTGACCCAAAGCCTAAAAAGCGCGGCGGCCGCCAAAGAACAGGCACAAAGCTATGGCAAAGCGGAAATTGCCCATCTTAGATTGGGTCTGAGCAGCACTGTTGATATCCGTATGATGCAAGGTGTGTTGGGGGAATTGATGCGGGTTATGCCTGGTTTGGAATTGCTCATTTCACGCGGCACTGCCGAGGAAATCGAGCAGGGGCTTGAGGCGGGTCAAACCGACGTTGCCCTGACGGCCATCCATCAGGATGGTTGGCATCGCATTCTGCAATGGCCACTATTTGCCGAGGAATTTGTAGTGGTGGCAAACTTGCAGCACCAACTTGCCAACAAGGCGGGCATCAACTTGGATGACCTTGAGAACCAGTCAATTGTGACACGGGCGCATTGCGAACAGACCGGGCTATTTCCGGATCTTTTGGATACCCATGACATCAACGCCGATTTTATCCACGAAGTGACCTCGGACACTGACCTTGCATTTTTGCTCGCCAATAATCTTGGGTTGGGAATCGTGCCCAAAAACACGGTGTTTGCGGATGATGATATTGTCCGATTGCCATTTGAGAATGGCCAGTATCAGCGATCATTGTCTTTGCTGGCCGTTGCCGGGCGCAAATACTCAAAACCTGCTGATCTGCTGATCAAAATGCTGCGTGCCAAAGACTGGTCAGGTGACGCGCTTCAAATTGCTTAGGGCTGCAATCACCTGATCCGGCGCCATTCTAAGACGGAAATCCGGATCAACAAACGCCTGCTGCACCGTTCCCTCCTGCGACACCACAAAGGTCGCGGTGATCGGCACCAGCATGCCGCCGTTTCCGTGCAACTCGGCAAGATCAATACCAAACTCCAGAAAGACCTGATTGAGTTTGTCACCAATAGATACCATCAGACCGTTGGTCAGCGCATAGGCATTGTCAATATCGCTGAGCACGGGAAACGGCAGTTCATACGTGGCTTTGAGCCGTCTGGTAAAGGCTTCTTTTTCTGGTAAAACCGAAACGATCTCGCCGCCCGATGCCTTTACTTGTGGGTAGATTTCCGCAAGCGCCAAAAGCTCAAGCCGACAAAACGGGCACCAACTGCCACGGTTAAAGCTGATAACCAGTGGACCGCGATTCAGCAGATCATCAGAATTGACAAGCTGCCCCTGACTGTCAGGCAATAAAAATGAACCGATGCGTTCGCCTGTTGCAGGCGCAGTTTCACCCGCGCCGCCTAAGTTCAACCGCTGAACCAACGCATCATACATTAGGGCGACATCCAGCTGGGTTTCCCGGTGAAGGCGCGCAAATTCTTCTAATTTGTTCGCCAGCGGGGCAGATAGGCACCGGGCGGATTCGAAATTTTTTTGGCTAACGGTTCGCTGCATGGATACCTGATTGTTCTGACGCGGGCTTTCTGGTTTTTGGCAGCATAGCAAAACTGTCCATAGAAATCACTTATCAGTTCCATGCTCAGCCACTATCGAAAACCGTGGATGTCATGCAGTGAACCCGGTCCAAAGACAGCCCGGATTCACCAACAGTTTAATTCGCCAGCGCCCTAATTTGTAGGTGACGTTAGATACATTGCACGAATGGCAGCACCCGGCGTAAACCCCGGCATCGTCGCTTTGAATATTTCTTCCATGGTGCCGTCAAAGAACATTTTGCTCAGGGCGGCGTCTACGGCCAGACGAAAATCTGAATCTCCTCGTGCCATTGCCAGACCATGCTTTTCAATGGTCAAAATCTCATCCGAGAGGCTTAGCGTATTTTGATATTCACTGTTGAAATACAAATGCACCAATATTGATTGATCCGCGAAATAGGCCGAAATCTCAGAGGCCTCAATCGCCGCCAATCCGGCGCGGTGATCGTCAAACGCGATAATATCCGCATCGACTCCTTCTTCTGCAAACGATCCGGTCAAAGCCTCAAGCGTCGTTGTCCCGGTGCGAGCACCAATCTTTTTGCCGCCAAATGAGTCAAGCCCACCTTCGTAGCCTTTGGCCACCATCAACGCAGTTCCATCGACATATGTAGGGACCGAGAAATCAACCAATTGGCGACGTTCCAGTGTGATTGTAGTTGCACCACACAGCATATCAATCTCGCCACTGGCCACCTTGTCAAAGCGATCAGTCGTATCGACCGGAACAAACGTAACGTCCAGATTTTCCAGCTTGAGCTGATTGGCAAGATGCTGAGCGATTGTAACGCATACCAGCGGTGAATAACCTGCGGTTTTACCATCTGCGTCGGCATATGACAGCGGAGCGGCGTCGGTGCGGTAGCCCAGTTTCAGCTCTCCTGTATCTTTGATCCGCTCTAATGTCTGGGCCGAAACAGGCGCGGCCAACATGCTCGCCAGTATAACACATGCTATCTTGTACATAATTTGTCCTTACAATTTGATTGGTCTTACTTATCGCGGCTACCGCACAGGGTACACCCTCATTGAACAAGCCAAATTCACCTCCGGGTCAATCCCACCCGTTGACCTTTCGGGCGGTGCGACGCAGGGTCCGGGCATGGTGAAATTATCGACTCAAAATCGGCCCGTGCTGGCGGTGATGCTAAAATTAAGCGCGATCTTCTTGTTCACCCTGCTCGGAGCCTTGATCAAAGCAACATCAGATCAGGTTCCACCGGGCGAAGCCATGTTTTTCCGGTCATTCTTTGCTTTTCCGATTATTATCATCTGGTTGCTTGTGCAGGGCAATTTGCAACATGCTTTGAAAACCAAACAACCTATGCGCCATTTTATGCGCGGAATTATCGGGACCACTGCGATGGGCCTGACTTTTGCGGGTCTTGGTATGCTGCCCTTGCCAGAAGTCACGGCCATTGGCTACGCAACCCCAATTTTCACAGTCATTCTGGCCGCGATCATTCTAAAAGAACGCATCCGGATCATACGCATTTCAGCCGTAGCTATCGGGTTGGTTGGCGTCCTGATTATGGTTTGGCCGCGACTGAATGGCACTTCGAATCTGGGCGATACGGCCACTCTGGGGGCCATGCTGATCCTTGGGGCGACTATTGCGCGATCCTTTGTTCAGATTCATGTCCGTCAAATGGTTCAGACCGACCATCCTGCCGCAATCGTGTTTTATTTTTCGCTTATCGCGTCGACGCTTTCACTTTTGACCGTGCCATTTGGCTGGGTTGTCCCTGACCTTCATACGGTCTCACTGTTGGTGTTAGCCGGGTTTTTGGGCGGTGTTTCGCAAATAATGGTCACGTCATCCTATCGCTTTGGATCGGCGTCGATGTTGGCGCCCGTTGACTATTCATCTATGCTGTTCGCCATCCTGATCGGTTATGTCTGGTTCAACGAACTGCCAACATTGCTTATGTTGGCAGGGGCATCATTGGTTGTTGCAGGCAATATTCTGGTGATCTGGCGCGAACATCAACTGGGGCTTGAACGTAGCAAAGCCCGCGCGGTCACTGAACCCAAAAATTAGCGATCATTGCCGGATTCTGTCAATAACAGACCCATCCCGGTATTCGCAGATTGCAATGACACGGCCATCGGCCACCCGGCGGTCTGCTGGTGGCGCCAAAGTGTGGGCCTTGTTGCACAAATCTTCGATCGTCAGGACCGGCAATCCGGCTTTGCGCGCCTGTTTTTCCAGCTCTGGCCGTGATGGATGGATTGCCATTCCAACCTCGGTCACGACGGCTCCGATGGTGTCACCCGGCGTTGTCTGACAGGTTAGGCGCTGAACGATCTTGGGAAAACCGCCAGCAGTCAGTGTTGTCGTCACAATCGGCAACTTTGCACCGGCAGCGGTATCTGAATGCCCGCCTGATCCACCAATGATGCGGCCATCACTGGCTTGGGTGACATTGACGTTGAACGCGATATCAACCTCGGCCGCGCCAAGGATCATCACGTCCAGCTTATTAACAATCGCATCCGCACGATCCGGGCTGGCGTATTGCGCAGCCGACATCGCAAAATGATCCGGGTCTTCACGATAGGACGCAACTGCGGCCAGATCAAAGGCCTGTACGTCCCACAATCGACGAAACAACCCCTGATGAAACATCTTAACCAAGGGACCAGTGATACCACCGGCTGCGAACCCTCCGTTGATCCCACGCGTTGCCATGACCGGACCAAGAGCCTGAGCCACTGCAAGCGACGTCGCCCCTGCCCCGGTCTGAAAGCTGAAACCATCCCGTAGCAGCCCAGAAACACCGATCAATTTCGCTGTCATCTCTGCAATCGCGCGTCCATTCTTTGACGGCAATCGCCCTGTGGTTCCCGATACGATCTGCGCGGAACTACCGATACTATCAACCCGAACAACCTGATGAACCTGATCCCCCGGAATACAGATTTTGGGAAAGCTGTCTGTCACATGATCGGTTATGGCGATCACCTGACGGGCATGTGCCGCATCCACCATCGCATAGCCCAATGGCCCGCAGGCCTGTGGCCCAACAGAGCCTGTCAGGTTGCGATCCTTATCAACAGCAGAGGCCGCGACAAACGCCACATCTATTGGCAAACGACCGGATTCAATGGCAGCGGCCCGGCCGCCGTGGCTTTGCAAAACCACCGGATGGGGCAGGATGCCCGCGCTCACAGCATCCGCTAGCGGGCCATTCATATATGATGTCGTGATGCGGGTGACTGTGCCAGTCTGCAAAAACGGGATCAGCGCCTCGTGACAGGGAAACAGCGATGATGGCGCGATATGTAAATCCCGCAGACCCAAATCATGGCAGGCTTGCAGCACCTGAACCATAACAGTGTCGCCATTGCGCAAATGATGATGGAACGAAATCGTGCCGCCATCGACAAGACCGGAACCAACAATGGCGTTTTTCACAGGTCCATCCCCCAACGCCACAATTGCGAATTTTCCGGAACGGAAAAAAGCGAAAGAAATATCGTGGCGAGCCTTCAGGCTCGCCTCAATTTAACAACAACAGGTTTTAAACGCGCACCAGTTTTTCATAGCCCGCCGCTATGTCCTGCGTTAGCGCGCCAACCTCAAAATTATAGTCGCCAATCTCGCCAACCGGCGTCACCTCGGCGGCTGTACCCGTCAGCCAACACTGCTCAAAACTCTCAAGCTCATCGGGCATGATGTGCCGCTCATGCACTTTAATCTGACGATCTTTAAGCATGCCCAGAACAGTTTGCCGGGTGATGCCGTTCAAAAAACAATCCGGATCCGGCGTATGCACCTCGCCATCGCGCACAAAGAATATGTTGGCTCCGGTCGCCTCGGCAACATAACCGCGATAGTCAAACATTACCGCATCCGAACAGCCTTTGGCTTCGGCAGCATGTTTGGACATGGTGCAGATCATATAAAGACCAGCAGCCTTGGCGTGGCATGGAATGGTTTCAGGGCTGGGGCGCTTCCATTTGGATATATCCAGTTTTGCACCCTTGGTTTTGGCATCGCCATAATAGGCACCCCATTCCCATACTGCGATGGCCAAACGGACCGGGTTAAGTTCAGACGCAACACCCATGTCTTCACCGGCCCCTCGCCATGCAATCGCCCGGATATAGGCGTCTTTCATGCCGCTCGCAGCCAGCACTTCAACTTTGGCCGCTTCGATTTCGTCCACAGTATACGGGATTTCAAAATCAATCATCGAAGCCGAGCGCCGCAAGCGTTCGGAATGTTCGCGTGATTTAAAGATTTTGCCGTTATAAGCCCGCTCACCCTCAAAGACAGAACTGGCGTAATGCAAGGCATGCGTCAGAATATGGACGTTTGCGTCACGCCATTCAATTAGCTTTCCATCCATCCAGATTTGACCATCACGGTCATCATATCCTGACATTATCCGTCCTCCAGAACGTAAGTATCTTTGCATTAGTTGCGCAAAATATGTCCGACACGGACATTATATTACGCCAAAACTGCGATTCGATACCGCTTCACTCTTGGAATGTCAACAAGACTGACATAAGCTGTGAGCAATGTTACATGAGGATTGTTATGGTAGAGGGTCGCAGCGCACAGGCATATGTTGGTGAAAGCCTGTTGTTTCTAACGGATGAGCAGTTGCGTCAGGGAATTGAGGCAATGTTTTTTGCCTATCAGGGTTTTACTGCCGACCCCGACCGCATTCTGGCCGAACTGACCTATGGACGGGCACACCATCGGGCGATCCATTTCATCAATCGGGCACCGGGGACGACGGTGAACAATTTGCTGGCCATACTGGGCGTCACAAAACAATCACTGAACCGGGTGTTGCGCACATTGATCTCGGATGGTCTGGTCGAAAGCCACGTCGGCACCAACGACAAACGCGAGCGCCATTTGCACCTGACCGAACAAGGTCGCACGCTGGAAAGCCGCCTGTCTGATGCCCAGCGCGCCCGTATGCGCACGGCCTTTCGCGAGGCGGGGCCAGTCGCGGTTGCCGGTTTCAAGCAAGTCCTTGAGGCTATGATGGACGCAAACGTGCGCCGAACCCACATTCAATTGCGCGACGGTACAACATGAGCAAGCTTGATGCCCACCTGCTGATTGTTGATGATGATGAACGCATCCGCGATCTGCTGAAAAAGTTCCTGATCAGACATGGATTTCTGGTGACAGCGGCGCGCGATGCCGCCCATGCAAGACGTATTCTGTCTGGGTTGGATTTCGATTTGATCGTGCTGGACGTGATGATGCCGGGTGAGGACGGCGTAACCCTGACCAAATCCTTGCGCGAAACGCTTGGCACTCCGATTCTGTTGTTGACCGCGCGTGGTGAGACCGAAAACCGGATTGCAGGACTCGAGGCTGGTGCCGATGACTATCTGGCCAAACCGTTTGAACCAAAAGAATTGCTGTTACGCATCAACGCCATCCTGCGGCGGATGCCGGAAACCCCAGCCGAAGACACTGTGCCAAAGATCCTGCATCTGGGCCCAATCCGCTATGACATTGAACGCGGAGAGATGTGGCAAAGCGACCAGCTTGTCCGCCTGACCTCTACCGAAAGCCAACTGATGAAATTCTTTTCCGCCTGCCCGCATGAACCGGTCAGCCGCGCCAAGCTGGTCGAAGATCTGGGGCGCGACCGTGGTCAGGCGCAAGAACGCGCTGTGGATGTTCAGATCACCCGACTGCGGCGCAAAATCGAACCGAATCCAAAGCAGCCAAGGTATTTGCAAACCGTACGCGGGGCCGGATATATGCTGGCCCCTGATTAACGGAACCAACCCTTTACATTGTGCATTGCGACCGGTTCAGACGCCCATGTTACAGTGTCCATGAACCATTGAAGGCGGGTAGATGAGGACAGCATTGATCACCCATGCGGATTGCTTGACGCATGAAACGCCCCAGGGACACCCGGAACGCGCGGCACGGCTTGAGCATGTGTTGCACGCATTGGAACCGTTGGATTTGCTTCGGGTGACTGCCCCTCTGGCTGCGGACGACGATATACTCCGCATTCATCCAGCGGCATATCTGGCCGAATTGAGAAAGATTTTGCCAGCAAAAGGGTATCACCCGATTGACGCGGATACATTTCTGTCACCGGGATCTCTGGATGCTGCATTTCGCGGTGCCGGCGCAATGGTTCGGGCGGTCGATATGGTGCTGGGCGGCGAGGCTCAGAATGCTTTTGCGGCTGTACGTCCCCCCGGCCACCACGCTGAAAAAGACACCGCGATGGGCTTTTGCCTGTTTGGCAATGCTGCACTGGGCGTAAAACATGCGCTGGACCACCACGGATTGTCACGCGTCGCGGTAGTGGATTTTGATGTGCATCACGGCAATGGCACGCAGGATTTATTGTGGGATGAACCGCGCGCATTGTTCATCACATCGCAACAAATGCCGCTTTGGCCGGGATCAGGGCGCGCCGATGAAGATGGCGCATTTGACAACGTCCTGAACATTCCGCTGCCACCAGAAAGCGACGGCACAGTGATGCGCCGTGAATATCAGGCACAGGCCTTTCCCCGACTGCGTGCTTTTAAACCCGAACTAATCATCATTTCGGCGGGCTTTGATGCCCATCAGGACGATCCACTGGCACAATTGAACTGGTCCACAAGTGATTTCGCCTGGCTGACCAAAGAAATTTGCGCGCTAGCAGATGAACTGTGCGAGGGTCGAATCGTGTCGACTCTTGAAGGCGGCTATGATCTGAGCGCGCTAAGTAACGCCACCCGCACGCATGTAGAAGAACTGATAAAGGCCACGATATGACCGATACCCCCGTAGAAAAAATGAGTTTTGAACAAGCCATGAAAGAGCTGGAAACCGTTGTGGATCAGCTTGAACGCGGGGATGTGGCGCTGGATCAGTCCATCACGCTGTATGAACGCGGGGCCGCGTTGAAAAAACGCTGTGAGGATGAGTTAAAGCGCGCAGAAGAAAAAGTTGCTGCAATTACGCTGGATCAGAACGGAACGCCTACCGGAACCAGCCCCGTCGAAGGGCTTTGAATGTTTCGGCAACGACTGGGCGAAGCAGCCGGGCAGATACAAACGCAGTTTAAGCATGTTCTAGCTGGTTTTGACGATCTGCCCGTTGTGCAGGGCATGGGCTATGCGACTGAAGGCGGCAAACGCCTGCGTGGGTTTTTAGTGCTGGAAAGCGCCCGTTTGCATGGGGTCGACACAAAGCGCGCGATCTGGCCTGCAACCGCAATCGAGGCGCTGCATGCCTATTCGCTGGTGCATGATGATTTGCCCTGCATGGATGATGATGACATACGCCGTGGTCGTGCAACGGTGCATGTCAAATGGGATGACGCCACCGCCGTTCTGGTCGGTGATGCGCTTCAGACACTTGCATTTGAGCTGGTGTCCAATCCTGAATGTGGCACAGGTGACGTGCGCGCCGATCTGGCGCTGAGCCTTGCGCGCGCCAGTGGGGCGCAAGGCATGGTCATGGGTCAGGCGCTGGACATTGCGGCAGAAACTGCGGTCTCGGCTTTGACGATTGAACAGATTACCGCGCTGCAGGACGGCAAAACCGGAGCCCTGATCGAATGGTCCGCCTGTGCCGGTGCGCGATTGGCGCAGGATGATCCGCAGTTCCTAAGCCTTTACGCCAAAGCCCTTGGATTGGCGTTTCAGATTGCCGATGACATTTTGGATGTCGAAGGGGACGCCACCAAAGCCGGCAAACGATTGCAAAAAGATTCCGAGGCTGGCAAAGCCACCTTTGTATCGCTACTGGGACTTGAGCGCGCAAAATCCCGCGCCAGGGAACTGGTCGATCAGGCATGTGATGCACTTTCCCCTTATGGTGCCGAAGCTGCCACCTTGCAGGATACTGCACGCTTCGTTATTTCACGTGACAGATAAATAATGGGCAGCCGAATGACCGATACGCCAAACACCCCGCTGCTGGATCAAGTCCAGCGTCCCGCTGATCTAAAACAGTTCAGTGATGCACAGTTAACCCAATTGGCCAGTGAACTGCGCGCCGAAACTGTGTCTGCGGTGTCGGTGACTGGTGGGCATCTGGGGGCTGGCCTTGGGGTTGTAGAATTGACCGTTGCACTGCATTCGGTGTTTGACACACCCCGCGATAAGGTCATTTGGGACGTTGGCCACCAGTGCTATCCCCACAAAATCCTGACCGGGCGGCGCGATCGTATTCGTACGCTACGCATGAAAGACGGGCTTAGCGGATTCACCAAACGCAGCGAATCGCCCTATGACCCGTTTGGCGCGGCGCATAGTTCGACGTCAATTAGTGCGGCGCTGGGGTTTGCCGTTGCCCGTGACTTGGGCGGTGTGACACCCGAAGGATTGGGCGATGCTGTCGCTGTGATCGGCGATGGCTCGATGAGCGCAGGAATGGCGTTTGAGGCGATGAACAACGCAGGTCATTTGAAAAAGCGCCTGATTGTAATCCTGAATGACAACGAGATGAGCATCGCACCACCTGTCGGCGCACTGTCATCCTATTTGTCCCGACTATATGCCGAAGAACCGTTTCAAGAACTAAAAGCCGCCGCCAAAGGTGCGGTTTCATTGCTGCCCAGCCCGTTTCAGGAAGGCGCACGCCGGGCCAAAGAAATGCTTAAGGGGATGGCCGTTGGCGGCACATTGTTCGAGGAACTTGGGTTTTCCTATATCGGGCCGATTGACGGCCACGACATGGACCAGTTGCTTCCGGTACTGCGAACCGTCAAGGCGCGTGCCACTGGACCGATCCTGATCCATGTTCTGACGAAAAAGGGCAAAGGCTATGGCCCGGCCGAAACCGCACGCGACAAGGGTCACGCCACAGCCAAATTTGATTTAGTTACAGGCGAGCAGAAAAAAACACCGTCGAATGCGCCCAGCTATACCTCGGTTTTTGGCGAGGCTTTGACCAAACTGGCCGCCGAAGACGACAAGATTTGCGCTGTAACGGCGGCGATGCCGGACGGAACCGGGTTGAACCTGTTTGCCGGTCGATATCCCAGCCGGTGTTTTGACGTTGGAATTGCTGAACAACATGGCGTGACGTTTTCGGCGGCTCTGGCCGCCGGCGGCATGAAACCGTTTTGCACGATCTATTCGACCTTCCTGCAACGTGGCTATGATCAGGTGGTGCATGATGTGGCGATTCAGGGTCTTCCGGTTCGCTTTGCCATTGATCGCGCCGGTCTGGTCGGCGCTGATGGCGCGACCCATGCAGGCAGCTTTGACATTGCTTTTCTTGCCAACCTACCCGGATTTGTCGTCATGGCCGCTGCGGATGAGGCAGAGTTGGTGCACATGCTGGCCACGGCCGCCGCGCATGACGATGGTCCGATCGCATTCCGCTATCCCCGAGGCGAAGGCGAAGGCGTCGATTTGCCGGAACATGGCGAAGTGCTGGAAATCGGCAAAGGCCGCATGATCCAACACGGCAGTCGCGTGGCAATCCTGTCCTTTGGCACACGGCTGGGAGAAGTCCGCAAAGCCGCCGAAGCATTGACGGCGCGTGGGATCACTCCGACGATTGCGGACGCCCGTTTTGCCAAGCCTCTGGATCGCGATATGATCCTTAAGCTGGCCGCAGAACACGAAGCCCTGATAACCGTCGAAGAAGGCGCCGTTGGTGGGTTTGGCAGCCATGTGGCACAACTTTTGGCCGATGAAGGCGTGTTTGACAACGGGTTGAAATACCGCTCGATGGTGTTGCCGGATGCGTTCCTGGACCAATCTAGTCCGGCAGATATGTATGCGGCTGCAGGCATGAATGCCGAACAAATCGAAGCTAAGGTTTTGGATGTGTTGGGTGTGGCGACGATCGGCGAAAAAAGAGCCTGAATAGGAACCGCCCGCAGTCAGTTACCCGTTTCAGCATCCAACATTGCCTGTAAAACGTCCTTGTAGGTCGTGTATTTCAACCTTACCCCCAGTTCGTCCTTGATGCGATCATTGCGCACGCGCTTGCTCTCGCTGTAAAAACTGCGGGCCATCGGGGTTAGTTCGGCGTCTTCAAACGCGACTGCCGGAGGGATCGGCAGGCCCAGCAATTCAGCGGCGTAGGCGATGATTTCCTGCGGTGGGGCCGGATTGTCGTCGCATAGATTATAGATCCCACCGGGGTTGGGGCGCGCGATTGAGGCCAGCAGAACCTGCGCGATGTCATCGACATGAATACGGCTGAAAAGCTGGTCTTTCTTGATGATCCGACGCGCCGTGCCGTTGCGAAGCTTGGCAAACGGTCCTCGACCGGGACCATAGATGCCGGCCAACCTGAAAATGTGTAAAGGCAGACCAGGGATCGTGGCCCATGCGGTTTCGGCGTCTACACGCCACTGACCACGTTTTGTCGCCGGGTGCAGCGGCGTTGTCTCATCCACCCATCCGCCCTGATGATCACCGTAAACTCCGGTGGTGGACAAATATCCGACCCATTGCAAATTTTGCGCATTGGCAATGTCAGACGACAGCGCATTCAGCACCGGATCACCCTCTGCCGAAGGTCCGGCCGAAATCAGCAGATGAGTGGCGTCATTCAAGGCCGCCGTACAATTTTCAACTGTGCAATCTTCAGAAGGCCAGATCAATGCCTCGGCCCCAGTCTGGCGAATCACCTCGGCTTTGTCGGCACTGCGGGTTGTGCCAATGACACGCCAACCTTGCGCCAGCAGATGTGAGGTAAGCGTACGGGCGGACAACCCATGCCCGAATGAAAGCAATGTCTTAGTCATGGCTTTCAGATGATCGTTGTTTCTGCACAATGCAAGTGTTACGAAATTTATTGTATTTCAGTATTTCGTAACATATATTACTAATATCAGTTTAAAGACCCTAACCCGGAGGCGGAGACCTACATGTATTCCCAAGGCTTGAT
>JAHRVZ010000166.1 GCA_019090405.1 Paracoccaceae bacterium | reverse complement strand
GGAAACGGTAAGGGCAGCGGATCACGCAATACTGACTGCCTTCGCCCATCTTCGATCATGCGTTTGGTGATGATGTATGGCTCCATATAGTCGGATTCAAACTCTAGATGCCCGACGCGATCCAGCGTCTGTTTCTGGTCGTCATTCAGATTTTGCCAATATTCGTTCTCAATAAAATCCGGCGCAGCCGCGATCGTGACAAGCCCAGCAAAACGATCGGGCATCGCCTTGGCCAGCAACAACGCCTGCCAGCCCCCCATAGAAGAGCCGACCACGATCAGCGGCCCCTGCGTCAGCGCAGATACCGCGTCAATCGTGTCCTCGGCCCAATCACCAATACAGCCTTCAGCAAACGTGCCGCTGCTTTGCCCGTGTCCGGTATAATCAAACCTCAGAAAAGCCCGCCCCTGTGCCTGTGCCCAGCTTTCCAGTTGCAGCGCCTTTGTGCCCTCCATGTCCGATTTCAACCCGCCCAGAAACACGGTTGTCGGGCCGCGACCATCGGTCTTGTGATAGGCGATTCGGCGTCCGTGTGGGGTTTCGAGATGTTGTAACACTCACATTCTCCTGATTTTCTGATAGTTTTTTGCCCTGATTTTCAATCGGTTGAAAGGGTTTATTCAAGAAATTTAGGTTACCATCTTGTCACGTGACTAATTGCTCACCTATAAAACCCTATGGAAACGATTTTCAAAGCCCTGGGTGATACAGCCCGACTGACCCTGCTGGACAGTCTGCGCCACAAAGATGGCCAGACGTTGAAACAGCTTGAGGGTCAGTTGGACATGACTCGGTTTGGGGTGATGAAGCATCTGGCGGTGCTGCAAGACGCCGGGCTGATCGTGACCGTGAAAAAGGGACGGTTCAAACATCATTATCTGAACGTTCTGCCATTGCAGCAGGTGCTTGATCGCTGGATTGATCCGATGATCGCCAAACCCAGTGCGCGCGCCCTGCTGAACCTTAAATCTGCTTTGGAAGGAACCAACAAAATGTCGCAAGCTCCTGATTTTGTGATGCAAACCTTTATTGAGACAAGCCACGATGCGCTATGGAACGCGCTGACCAAGGGCGATTTGGCGGCGCAGTATCATTTCGCCTGTCAAACCGTCAAAGGTGATCTGGCCAAAAACGACACCCAATCCTTTATTCTGCCAAATGGGGACCCAATGTTGGATTTGACGGTGACGGAAATTTCACCAAAGACGCGCATTGAAATGACCTTTACACCGCATTTCTTTGGCCCCGGCGCACCCGCGTCACATTGCGTTTATATCGTCGAGCCACAGGGTGCGGCGGTAAAGCTCACGGTTGAACATTACAACATTACCGCCGGACAAGAAGGCGTTGGTGAAGGTTGGGCGCGGATGATGTCAGCGCTGAAATCTTTTCTTGAGGTCGGCCCCGGCAAACGCTTTGGCATGCCAATGGGAGACGGGACATGAACATAGAGCTGACGTATCTGACCCTGACCGCCCTTTTGGCGGCGTCGCTGTGGATACCTTACATAATCGGGATCAATAAATACGAAGTCGAAGGCGACAATTTCGTCCGCCCCGCAGACCTAAGCAAATATCCCGAATGGGTCCATCGCGCCCATCGCGCTCATTTGAATTTGCTGGAACAGTTTCTGCCATTTGCCACGATCGTGCTGATTGGCCAGATACAGGGCGTGTCGACAGGTCTTACAGCAATTGCCGTAGCAGTGTTTTTCTGGCTGCGTGTGGCGCATGCAATCGGAATGATTTCCGGTTTCGCCAAACTGCCAGTGCGGCCCATGATCTATGTGGCCGGCTGGCTGTGCATTTTGGTCTTGATCTGGCAAGTGCTTGCTGCTGGCTAGATAAACAGGGCGCGTGGCGATTGGAAAAACCCTTGCCGCGCGTTTGGTTGCGATACGACCCACCCAGCAGTATAGATTGCGCAACCGATCATAGGGGATCAGCAGTAGTGCGGTTAATAAGAGGAATAGTTTTAGGCGCTCTTGTCCTTCTCATAGCCTATCTTACCATCTGGAGCGCCTTGGCATTATGGTATCGACTGCCGACACCGGAATTGGTGCGCGCCGGCTTAGCCATTCTGACCATCCTGTTCGGGCTTGGTGTGATCCTGTCCCTATTCACTCCAAAACGCGTATATGCAGTGACCGCTTTTACCGCCCTGATGGCTGTAATAGGTGTCTGGTGGAGCACAATCGTTCCAACCGAAAATGGAAATTGGTCCCCCGAAGTCGCCCGTCAGGTGACGGGTGAAATCAATGGTGACATTCTGACGTTAACGGACGTGCGTGAATTTAAGTGGCGCAGCAAGGCCGATTATACTGTTGGGTGGGGCACCCGCCAGTACGACCTTTCAACGCTGAAATCGCTGGACATGTTCCTGTCCTATTGGGCCGGTCCAGAGATGGCCCATCTGATTTTCAGCTTTGGCTTTGAGGACGGACGATACCTCGCGTGGTCTGTCGAAGTGCGCCGCCAGATTGGCGGTGGTTTTTCTCCTCTTGCTGATTTCTTCAAATCAAACACATTGTCTATTGTGGCCTCTGAGGAATCTGACGTTATCGGGGTGCGTACAAATTTCCGCGGCGAAAACGTATTCATTTATCGCCTGAATACCGACTCAAAAAGCATCCGAAAACTGCTCGAAGAATATGTGGTGGATGCCAATGAACTTGCCAGACAACCCGAGTTTTTCAACACGCTGACCACAAATTGCACAACGACCGTGTACCGGATGATGATAGCAGTTGGCGCCACGACGCCGCTTAATTGGCGCTTGGT
>JAHRVZ010000165.1 GCA_019090405.1 Paracoccaceae bacterium | reverse complement strand
TGCTGCCATGACCGACCGTCTGCCCCACGAAAAAGGCTTTCACATCAGCTGGGACCAAATTCACCGCGACAGCCGCGCGTTGGCATGGCGGCTGGATGGGCATGGACCTGACAATGGCGCCTGGAGAGCCGTGGTCGCCATCACCCGTGGCGGCATGGCTCCGGCAATGATCGCCGCGCGCGAGCTTGATATTCGCACGGTGGATACGATCAGCATCAAATCCTATGACAATCAATCGCAATCCGAAGCCAAAATTCTTAAAAGCCCGGACATTGAACTGATGGGCGATGGCACAGGCATTCTGATCATTGATGATCTGGTCGACAGCGGCAAAACCCTTGAAGTGGTCCGTGCGCTTTATCCAAAAGCGCATTATGCCACTGTTTACGCCAAGCCAATGGGGCGCAGTCAGGTGGATACCTTTATCACCGAAGTCAGTCAGGATACCTGGATTTTCTTTCCCTGGGATATGGCGTTGCAATATGTCGAACCTTACCGCGGGAGTGACTAGGCCTTATCCAAAGTATCCGGTGGCGTCCTGGCGCGACCTGAAACAAAATAATGCGCCTTTTGGCGCTCATTTGGATTACGCCTGATGCCAGAAACCCGGACCTCTGCGACGTTTGCGGCCCCCATTGTTCAGGCACAGGGCTGGGTGAAAGGTGTGACCTTTCCGGCAGATCGCCCCTTGATCAATGTCTCGCAGGCCGCACCGGCTGATCCTCCACCTGCGGCGTTGCGTCAAATCATGGCCGATGTTGCGCTAAACAATGACGATGCCCATCTTTACGGGCCGGTTCTGGGCTTGCCCGAATTGCGCCGAGAACTGGCCCACCAATGTTCGGCACGCTACTGTGGCAGCATCCTTCAGGATCAGGTTGCCATCACCTCTGGCTGCAATCAGGCGTTTGCAGCAGCCCTAATGGCGATAACCACACAGGGCGATGAGGTTATCATTCCAACACCTTGGTATTTCAACCATAAAATGTGGCTTGATATGATTGGTGTTTGCTCTGTCGCTCTTAAAACCGGCCCGGAAATGTTGCCGAATCCAGAGCAGGCTGCAGCCCTGATAACTGAACGCACCCGCGCCATTGCACTGGTTACGCCAAACAATCCTTGCGGAGTGGAATACCCGGCAGCGTTGGTTCAGGCGTTTTACGATCTGGCCAAATCCCGTGGCATCAGACTGATCGTCGATGAGACCTATCGTGATTTTGACATCCGCGAAGGCGCGCCACATGATCTGTTCAACGACCCGGTTTGGGACCAGACGCTGATCCACTTGTATTCATTTTCCAAAGCCTACAGGCTGACAGGCCATCGGGTTGGCGCCTTGCTCACCAGCCCTGCTCTACTAAGCGAAACCGAAAAATTTCTGGATACGGTCACGATCTGCCCAAATCAGATCGGCCAGCACGCCGCTTTATGGGGTATGCAGAACCTTTCAGATTGGCTGGCAGCAGAACGCCGAGAGATACTCGACCGCCGAGCAGCCATCCAACAGGGCTTTGCAGGTCTGGCAGAAAAGGGCTGGAAGCTGTTGGGCTTAGGCGCCTATTTTGCCTATGTTCAGCACCCTTATGACATCAGCTCGGATGTATTGGCCCGCAAATTGGTGAGCGATGCCAGTATCCTCTTGTTGCCCGCCACCATGTTTATGCCTGCCAGCGATACCTCTGGAGAACAGCAATTGCGCATTGCTTTTGCCAATCTGGACCGGGCCGGTATTGGCGTCTTGTTTGACCGTTTGCAGGCTTTCACACCTTAATTTACCCCCAAAACGCTCGCCAAACGGAATTTTTGAAAAATTCCGGTCCGTTTTCTTTGAAAGAAAACGGATTCCAGCGCATATACGATTGCCCCCCTCTTGCGTGCATCGTAGACACGGGATCACGATATTTTGCCTATACCAACTGCAAGCACCGACAAGGGAACATCATGGCCGGCCAAAACCTATCAAAAACCTTCGTCTGGATAATTCTGGCATTGCTGATTGTCGGCCTTGCCGGATTTGGCGCGATTAACCTTGGTGGTACCATTCGCACCATTGGAACCGTTGGAACTCAGGTCATCACAGTCGATGAATATTTCCGCGAATTGCAACGCGACATGCGCGCCTTTGAGCAACGGGCCGGACAGCCCCTGACCATGGCTCAGGCGCAAGCGCTGGGGTTGGACCAGCAGGTGCTTTCACGACTTGTCTCGATTGCCGCGATTGACAACGAAACCGCTGAAATCGGCATTTCCATCGGAGACGAAAAGCTGCAACAGGAAATACTGGAAATCCCGGCGTTTCAGGGCATCAATGGTCAGTTCGACCGCGAAGCATATCGCTTTGCCCTTGGACAAGCCAACATGAATGAGATTGAATTTGAAACCAACATCCGCAAGGAATCTGCCCGCACATTGGTGCAGGGCGCCATTCTTGCCGGTGTTCAGATGCCGCCCGTGATGATTGATACTTTGGTTGAATTCATCGGTGCGCGCCGCAACTTTATCTGGGCAAAACTGGATGCGTCGCAGTTGAAAACGCCGATCACCGAGCCGACGGATGAGGCACTGCAAGCCTACTATGATGACAATGCTGACAACTTCATGCTGCCGGAAACCAAGAAACTGTCTTACGTGCTGTTAAGCCCGGAAATGGTTCTGGATCAGGTCGACGTCGACGATGATGCCATGCGCAAGCTTTATGAAGAACGTGCAGACAAATACAATGTGCCTGAACGTCGTCTGGTCGAGCGTCTGGTGTTTGGCGAAGACTCTGAAGCGAAATCCGCAAAAGCACAGCTTGAAGTCGGGGGAACTACATTTGAAACCCTGGTGCAAAACCGTGGCCTGAACCTGGGTGACATTGATTTGGGCGATGTGACAGTCGACGATCTGGGTGACGCCGCCGGACCTGTGTTTGCCGCTGAAGTTGGCGATGTGGTTGGCCCCCTGCCCACCTCACTTGGTCCGGCTTTGTTCCGCATCAACGGAATACTGGCGGAACGCGTGACCAGCTTTGAAGACGCAACACCTGAACTGCGCGACCAGTTGGCAGGCGACCGGGCGCGGCGATTGATTGAATTGCAAGCACAGGACATTGATGATCTGTTGGCCGCTGGCGCAACATTTGATGAGCTCGTGCAGGAAACCGATTTGCAAGCTGGCCAGATAGGCTGGACCGCCGCGTCCACCGACGGCATCGCAGCCTATGACGCCTTCCGCAACGCAGCGGCGGCAATCAAAGACACCGATTTCCCGGCAATGGTATTTCTTGAAGATGGTGGCGTCTTTGCGCTGGAACTGGACGAAGTCCTGCCAGCGCGCGCCGAGCCATTTGCAGACGCGCGTGACCGTGTCGTCGAAGGCTGGACATTGAAGGCCACCGAAGACGCGCTTGAACAACAGGCAAACAGCCTGATCCTTGACCTTGCTACAGATGGCGGCTTTTCCGAAGCCGGGTTAACCCCCCGAACCGAAGAGGGTCTGACCCGCAGCGCCTATGTTGAAGGCACTCCGCCAGATTTCATGACCGAGATTTTCAGCATGGAACCCGGAGAGTTGCGTATCATCGTGAATGACGGTTCGGTTTTGATTGTGCGTTTTGACAAAGAACTGCCTGCAGAGGACTCACCCGAGCTTGAATCCATTCGCAACGGTTTTGGCGCTGAACTCAACCAAGCGCTCAGCCAGGAATTGTTCAACGCCTTTGTTCTGGACGCCCAACAGCGCGCCGGGCCCAAAATTGACCAACAATCGCTGAACGCAGTGCAGGCATCTTTGCAGTAAAAGAGGCAAATCATGGCACTGACCCCAGACTTTGAGACCTTTGCCCGCGCCTATGATGCGGGTGAAAACCAGATCGTTTACACGCGACTGGCGGCAGATCTGGATACGCCTGTGTCGCTGATGCTGAAACTGACAGGCGCGCAAAAAGATGCGTTCATGTTGGAATCTGTGACAGGTGGCGAGGTGCGCGGGCGCTATTCGATCATCGGAATGAAACCCGATCTGGTTTGGCGCTGTGATGGCACAGAATCAAAATTGAACCGGACTGCCCGCTTTGATCCTGACGGGTTCAAAGCGCAAACCGGCGATCCAATGGACAATCTGCGGGCCTTGATTGCTGAAAGCCAGATCAATCTGCCCACCGACCTGCCACAATCGGCCGCCGGGCTGTTTGGCTATCTTGGCTATGACATGGTGCGCCTTGTCGAACACCTGCCCGATGTGAACCCCGACCCGCTGGGGTTGCCTGACGCCGTGATGTTGCGCCCCTCGGTTGTGGCTGTACTGGACGGTGTAAAAGGCGAAGTGACAGTGGTGTCCCCGGCCTGGGTATCAGACGGGCAAACTGCACGCGCAGCTTACGCGCAGGCGGCCGAACGGGTGATGGATGCAGTGCGTGATCTGGAACGCGCCATGCCTGCCGAAAGCCGCGATTTGGGCCATGCGGATGACATTGCGCCTCCGGTGTCGAATTTCAGCAAAGACGCCTATTTGGCTGCGGTTGAAAAGGCCAAAAACTATATTCGCGACGGAGACATCTTTCAGGTGGTTCCCTCTCAACGTTGGACGCAGGACTTTCGTCAGCCGCCCTTTGCGCTTTATCGTTCGCTGCGGCGAACCAATCCTTCGCCGTTTATGTTCTACTTCAACTTTGGCGGCTTTCAAGTGATTGGCGCCAGTCCGGAAATTCTGGTCCGGGTGTTTGGCAACGAAATCACCATTCGCCCGATCGCCGGCACCCGCCCTCGCGGCGCGACTCCGGAACAGGATCGCGCCCTAGAGGCAGAATTGCTGGCCGACAAGAAAGAGCTGGCCGAGCATCTGATGTTACTGGACCTGGGACGCAACGACACCGGGCGGGTGGCCAAGATCGGGACAGTGCGCCCGACCGAGCAGTTCATAATTGAACGCTATTCACACGTCATGCATATCGTTTCCAACGTAGTCGGCGAATTGGCCGACGGCAAAGACGCGCTGGACGCCTTTTTTGCAGGCATGCCGGCAGGCACCGTATCGGGTGCGCCGAAAGTGCGGGCGATGGAAATCATTGACGAACTGGAACCGGAAAAGCGCGGCGTTTATGGCGGCGGTGTTGGGTATTTCAGTGCTGGTGGTGACATGGATATGTGCATCGCATTGCGCACAGCCGTGGTTCAGGATCAAAAGTTATATATTCAGGCCGGAGGTGGTGTGGTTTATGACAGCGACCCCGAGGCCGAGTATCAGGAAACTGTCCATAAATCCAACGCGATACGCCGCGCGGCTGCAGATGCGGCTATGTTTGATGGCGGTAGCAATCTATAAAGCACCGGCGCAAACGGAAAATTTCAAATTTTCCGGGCCGTTTTCTTTAAAAGAAAACGATGGCACGACGCCTTTGGCCCTTTCCCCCTTGACGCGCCGCGTGCTCGTGTCAAAACACCAATGTTATGACCACAGCAAATCTGACCATTGACCTGTCTGCCATCGCCGCCAACTGGCGTGCGCTGGACGCTATGACCAACTGTGAAACCAGCGCGGTCCTAAAGGCCGACGCCTACGGGTTGGGCGTGGCCCCGGTTGCTCAGACGTTGGCCAAAGCCGGCGCGCGCTGGTTCTTTGTTGCAGTCGCCGAAGAAGGCGTTGCAGTGCGCGCGGCCCTTGGCCCCGGCCCGATGATCTGTGTGTTATCCGGTCATATGAAGGGTGACACCGTTCTGATTCGCGACCATGATCTGATACCAATGCTGAATTCCGTTGATCAATTGCTGCGCCATGTCGAGGCCGCTCCGGGACAGGGTTTTGGCGTGCAGTTAGACAGTGGCATGAACCGTCTGGGCATGGAGCCCGCAGAATGGGCCGCCCTGCGAGACATCGCACTGGGGCAGATGCCGGTTTTGATGACATCGCATCTGGCCTGTTCGGACGAACCAGACCACCCGATGAACATCAAACAGCTAAAGACATTTGTCGAGATGACCAGCGACATCGACGTGCCGCGGTCTCTGGCTGCGACGGGTGGCATCCTGCTGGGTCAAAACTATCATTTCGACCTGACCCGGCCCGGTATCGGGCTTTACGGTGGCCTGCCGTTCACCGAGGCGCAACAGGTGGTTTCGCTGAATTTACCGGTCATCCAGATTCGCGACCTTGAGGTCGGCGAAACCGTTGGCTATGGCAACGCCTGGAGCGCGCCTTATCCCGCGCGCATCGCAACAGTGGCCGCCGGATACGCCGATGGATTGATCCGGGCGATGGGGGGACGGACGCAGGTTTTTGCCGATGACATTCCCTGCCCGATTGTCGGACGCGTATCCATGGATTTGATCACAGTGGATATCACCGGCCTTGAACCGGACCCCGAGATGCTTTCGATCCTTGGTCCGCACCAAAGTGTTGACGATCTCGCCGAGGCGGCTGGCACCATCGGCTATGAAATCCTGACCTCACTGGGTGCACGCCACAAGCGCGAGTATATCTCATGAACGCGCTGATGGTATTTCTTGCGGTCATCGGGCGCACCGTGCTGGACACGCTGGGGGCTATCGGTCGGGTCAGTCAATTCGCCGCGCGCGCCATCAGTCACATCCTGCGCCCACCGTTTTATCCGCGTGAATTTACCAATGCATTGATGAATATCGGCTGGCTGTCTTTGCCCGTCGTTGGCCTGACCGCTATCTTCACCGGTGGCGCGCTGGCCTTGCAAATCTACGCTGGTGGCTCGCGGTTCAATGCCGAGGCCGTGGTGCCTCAGATCGTCGCCATTGGTATCGTACGTGAACTTGGCCCGGTTCTGGTCGGGCTGATGATCGCGGCACGGGTGACATCGTCAATAGCGGCCGAAATCGCTACCATGAAAGTCACCGAACAAATTGACGCGCTGGTCACTTTGTCCACCAATCCGATGAAATATTTGGTGGCCCCGCGTGTTCTGGCCGCGTTTGTCACAGTGCCAATGCTGGTCGCTGTCGGAGACGTAATCGGCGTTGCAGGCGGCTATCTGGTCGCGGTGCAGAATCTTGGGTTCAATCCGGCAACCTATTTGCAGAACACAGTCGATTTTCTGGAACCCATCGACATTATTTCAAGCCTTGTTAAAGGCGCGGTGTTTGGCGTTATCGCATCCGTCATGGGCTGCTATTACGGGATGAATTCCGGTCGTGGCGCACAAGGTGTCGGCCGCGCCACCAAAGGTAGCGTCGAGGCCGCAGCGGTGTTGATGCTGGCGGCGAACTTCTTACTTACGGGGATATTCTTTTCAGTATGATCCGCATGGAAAACGTTCATAAGGCCTTTGGCAGCAATCAGGTTTTGCGCGGGATTGACCTGAACATTCCGCGCGCGTCCTCGATGGTGATCATTGGCGGGTCCGGCACCGGAAAATCGGTGGCTTTGAAATGTATTCTGGGCCTGATCCAGCATGATGCCGGTAAGATATTTGTCGACGGGCAAGAGACCGGAACCGGGGACCGCGATGCCTTTCTGGCGCGCTTTGGCATGTTGTTTCAGGGGGGCGCATTGTTTGATTCCCTGCCCGTCTGGCAAAACGTCGCCTTCCGCCTTTTGCGCGGCTCGCTGATGCGACCACAGGACGAGGCCCGTGAAATCGCCATTGAAAAACTGCGCCGTGTTGGGCTGAAGGCAGATGTGGCAGACCGCCTGCCTGCTGAATTGTCAGGTGGTATGCAAAAACGCGTTGGTCTGGCCCGCGCCATTGCGGCCGAACCCGAAATTATCTTTTTTGATGAACCCACTACCGGGCTTGACCCGATCATGGCCGGCGTCATCAACGATTTGATCCGCGAAATCGTGGTCGAGATGGGCGCCACCGCGATGACCATCACGCATGACATGTCATCGGTGCGCGCCATTGCCGACAATGTGGCGATGTTGCATGACGGGGTGATTCAGTGGACCGGGCCGGTTGCCGATATGGACCAATCGGGTGATCCCTATCTGGATCAGTTCATTCACGGTCGCGCCGAAGGGCC